>JANOUF010000366.1:0-14893 GCA_031416685.1 Bdellovibrionales bacterium | reverse complement strand
CAAACAGGGCATCGAAAACACTCTGTAAATTCCCTTGAATATGCATAAATCCCTCTGAGAGTCTCATCGGAAGACACACAGTACCGCTTAACGAATTGGTCTTATGATTCACGACCGCCCTAGGAAAACTGGACTCTGAATACGTGTGAGTGCGCGTCCCAAGGTGAGACATGGCAAGCGGTTCGCAGGGTTTAAGTCGAGTCAGAGCGAAGTAAAACCGATGAGTTTCGGGCGACTACGTTTTAGACAGGTGTTGGGGGATTTCATGATTAAGACGGTAATTTTCGTAGCTGCATTAGCTACTACGACAATCGCACAAGCCAAAAACGACAATACGATTTCAGGTCGAGACTTAATCTCGGTCACAGGACTCGCCTGCGATTCAATTTCGCTTGGTCGTCTCACACGCTGGGCAGCTAAGGCTGATTTCTACAATGAGCGTGTATCGATGAATGGAATTAAGGTTGCCGATGGGCAAGTCCGCTCAAAGAAGCACGCAATCAAAATAGAACAAAAAGATGGACGCTTCATTATGGCGATCGGTGGACGTAAAGTCACAGGCCAGAATGTTTGCGATCTCGTAGTAAACTTTGCTGAAAGCGAAGCGAATGAAAAAGTGAGCTTGCTCTCACTTGCTATTCCGACAGCTCAGGCGAATGTTCTTGATCAACAGGCTAAAGATGCAAACGCAGCGGCGAATGCGGCCCCAGCAGCTGCTGCTAATGCGAATTCAAATAGTGCGGTCGCAGCACCGGCTTCAACTGTAACAGTGGCAGCTCCTGCATCGTCTTCGGCAACTGAGACTGTAGCGGCGCCAGCAACAACAGCGGCACCTGCTACTGAAACAGTTGCAGTTCCAGCGGCAACATCAACTGCCTCAGGACCAGAAGTTGTCGCAACTACGAGTGGCGGAACTAGTTCAGACGTATGGACACCGACTGGAGTTATTAAACCTGCTGAAGGCCCGGTTGGTACTACTGGAGGCAGCGGCAGTGGCTCGGGATCTAAACGCAATCGGAACGCGAGTGCCACTGCGGCAGCCCTTGCCGCAGCAGCTGCTGCAGTTGCCGGTGGTGTAGCAAATCCAAATCCATCGGCAGTACCGGCAGTTGCGTTGAGCGGCGGAATCTCAGCTGAACAACTCAAGTCACTTTTATTATCGCTCGCAAGCGATGACATTAAAGTGAAGTGTTCAAAGAAGAAGGTAACGATTCAGATTGCGGGTAAGCGAATCGTAGTTAATAAAAAGAAAGATACCGTTAAAATTTTACCTAAGAGCAAAAACTCAGATCAAACTGTTCCAAACAGCGCTGAGCTAATCGCTATGGCAAAAACTTGCGACAGCAAGGATCAAGCGAAGGCCATGGAAGACCAATTCAAAAACCTTCTCACAGGTACTAACGTTGCGGTTGAGCAGAGCATCGCTTCTGAGCGAAAAGCTATTCGCGGCATTGCTACGGTTCAGGGCAACGGCACCTTGGAAGCTGGTCAGGCTAAGAAAGCTCAGTAAAATAATCGGGAATCTGAAACGAAAAAAGGCGCGAAACTTCGCGCCTTTTTTTATTTCCGATATCGGATATCAGATATCTTGATATCCGATATCTGATTGTTAGTGATCGTGGGCCCCGCCGGGACCATGAGCATGTCCATGCTCCAACTCTTCTTTCGTCGCATCACGAACGTCCGTGATCTCAACATCAAAATTCAAATCTTGTCCCGAGAGTGGATGATTGCCGTCAACTGTGACTGCTTTATCAGTCACTTCAGTGACAGTTACGATTCGTGGGTGACCGTCGTCGCCTTGCGCATGGAATTGATCGCCAACTTCGACGTCTTTTTTCGGAATCGATGCACGCGGAACTTCCGCGACAAGTGCATCATCGTATTCGCCGTAGGCGTCGACCGCTTTTACATGAACGGCTTTCTTTGAGCCTTTTTCCAAGCCTTTGAGTTCTTTCTCCAAGCCAGGAATAATTTGGCCAACGCCTTCTAAATAGCTCATTGGCTGATCGCCGCGGCTGTCTTCCAACAATTCACCAGAAGCATCCTTAAGCGTGTAATGGAAGCTAATGACCTTTGACATAACCTGACTCCTATCGCGCGCGCAGAACCGCGCTCCAGATATCTTGATATCGGATATCTGATATCAGATATCCGAATCGATTTACAAGATATTAGCGGCCAGTTCAGCCAATTCAGAGCGCTCACCTTTAGTTAAAGTGACGTGGGCTGCAATCTTTTGGCCTTTAAACTTTTCAACCGAATACGTGAGACCGCTCGTAGCGCTATCAACGTATGGGTTGTCGATTTGGTACGGATCGCCGGTAAGGACTACCTTTGTACCTTGGCCCGCGCGAGTCACGATTGTCTTGATCTCGTGCGGAGTTAAGTTCTGTGCTTCGTCGACGATCAAGTATTGATTCGGAATGCTTCGACCGCGGATGTATGTGAGCGGTTCGATGTTGAGCATGCCTTGATTCATCAACTCTTGTGCCCGGCCCGCCGCTTTTTTATCGGCTCCCATCAAGAATTCAACGTTATCGAAAATCGGCTGCATCCAAGGATTTAACTTCTGTTCGATGTCGCCTGGCAAGTAACCGATGTCGCGGCCCATTGGGAAAATTGGACGGCTTACGAGTAAGCGTTGGAATCTTCCTTCGTCTAGAGTTTTGTAAAGACCCGCCGCTAAAGCCAACAAAGTTTTTCCAGTGCCCGCTTTACCAATGAGAGAGACAAACATAATTTCATCGTTCAGAAGACAGTCCATCGCAAAAGTTTGCTCTACGTTTCGCGGATGAATTCCCCAAATACCCTCGTGCGGAGTGAGAAGCGGAACGACGCCACTCTCCTTTGCTGAGAAACGCCCGATCGCACTGTGGTTCGGATTGCTTGAATCGCGCATAATCACGTATTCGTTTGCGCGAAGCTGCAACGAATCGTGCTTGAGAATTTTTTCTGCGTAAAAGCGATTGATCATTTCAGGATCGACTGCGCGTTCTTCGTAACCTTCATACATATCTTCGGTCGATACGCGCTCTGGTTCGAAATCTTTCGCATTAATGCCGAAGATGTCGGCTTTAATTCTGAGGTTGATATCCTTTGTAATGAGATCAACGGTTAAGTTTTTATATTTATCCGAGAGCGCCATCGCCGTCATCAGGATGCGATGATCGGCTTTCTCGACATCGAGTTCTTTTGGGAACTTGCTGACGACCAAATCTTGCGTGACAAAAATTCGAGTGTTCGAGTTGTCGAGCTGCACTCCGTCCGCAAGAGGACCTTTTGCTCGGAGATGATCGATCTGTCGGCTGAACTGACGAGCGTTTCGCCCATTTTCGCCCGGATCGCGTTTGAAGCGATCAATTTCTTCGATAACGGAAATCGGTATGTGAATGTCGGCGTCTTTAAACTTACCGACGGCGAGTGCGTCGAAGAGAATTACGTTGGTATCGAGAACGACTTTACGGGTAATGCCTGGAAGTGGGTCTAGCAACGATGATCCTCCTAAGAGGGCTAGGCCCTCTCGAGAGTCATTGCATTACAGACCGGAGTCCAGCACAAGAGAAAAAATGTGGTCTAGTCTAGAAAACGACGCTTAGCTGTGCGGCTTAGTTATGCGGCTACTACTTCAAGAGGTTCGAAACCATCACGTCGCCGTGGTCAGTTTGTAAGCTTGCGCTCACCGTTTCGATGAAGCGAACGAAGTGAAAAAGGGCTTCGTCATTAACTGTGCCCTTTACGAAGTTAGCACCATGACGGTACAGGCCCTCGTCTGTGAGCTCGCGCAAGTTCGAAATTTTTACGACGAATGAGAAATAAGTTTGTTGGTTCATGTACACACGAAACGCAACTTCTTCGCCAATGGTAAATTGACCTTTTTCCACTTCAATTTCAAAAGCCAAACCATTCTCGGAGATGTCGTGCAGAGCTACTTTTGTGAGACCTTTTTGCGGAACGACTAGGAATGCCCCGATAAACTCAGACAAGATCGTCCGTTTTACCTTACGACGCTCCTGGTTGAGAACTTCGTTCCGGCGTGCTGTCATATCGACGACTTGCCCAGGGACGCGTTGGATCGGCTGGTCCAGTGAGGAAGTTTTACCAGCCTTCGGTGCGACCGGCTTACGAGTCTTTAAGTCGATGACATTATTCGTTTTGTTCATTAATCCCCCTGCCTACTTGAGACTTATCGGGATGAAATTGTCGCAACTTGAGTCGCGGTTAATGGACAAACTGAAAATCGAATTCCTATACTAGACGTAAGGTGCAGCGGTTCTTCACGATTACCCTCAGTCTAGTGCTCCATATAATTGGTTTCTGGTGTCTCAATTTGATACCAGAAACTTACGTGCACTTTGATCCAAACGCGATCGATGATTACGTCGAATTCATCGACAAGCCTTCGGAGCCAAATACCGACGGGAAATTTTTCGCGCGCAAACAGCAAATTCCAAAAGAATTTTTGAGCAGCGATGAAAACGCCAAACGCCGATTCTTAAGTGAAGATCGCCAAACCGTTTTGGAAGAAACTCGCGCAGCAAACAGTGGCCTGACAAAAAATCGCTCAATGAGTCTCAACCGAGACGAGGACCAAGGTTCATTGTCAGCAACGCAAGGCAAAGCCTCTCGGCGAGGTGCCGTTCAACTTTCTGAAGATGGATACGGCGAGCTCGCAGACGGCATGGGCGGCACTGGTGATGAAGGAAAAGAACTCGATTTCCCGAATATGCGAAGATTCGGATTGGAAGCTGGAACGTCAACGTTCGGTGACCACGCGCCAACGGATTTAAAAATCGGCGAGATGACGGCGCTCAATACGGACCGCTTCTTGTACTACTCATTTTATGAACGTGCACAAGAGCTCGTCTATCACCATTGGGAAAAATACGTTCGTGCCGTCCTGTACTCGTATCAGCAAACTGGATCCGCGACGGGTGATGAGTATTGGATTACGAGGATTGAAATCATCCTTGATAAAAATGGAAATTTTATAAAAGGTCTCATCCACCAAGGCTCGGGCTTAAATGGCCTCGACTTAGCGCCAGTGCATGCATTTCGTGATGCTGCGATCGTCCCCAATCCTCCTAGCGAAATGGTGCAAGCTGACGGCACAATTCGCATGGATTGGGAGTTCGAGGTGAAGGTCCAATCACGCATTGCGAGTGGAAACGATCCACGACTTTTCTAGACCCAATCTCTCTCGGAAACTCTGTTAAATTAGAGAGATGAAATCAGTCTTTTTTTCTGCTCTTTTTTCTGCACTTTCGGTCTTTGTTTCTTTGCCAGCTTACGCTGGTTTTATCGAGTTAAG
Source organism: Bdellovibrionales bacterium (assembly GCA_031416685.1). Taxonomy (GTDB): domain Bacteria; phylum Bdellovibrionota; class Bdellovibrionia; order Bdellovibrionales; family JAMPXM01; genus JANOUF01. Next base: position 9,582 of record JANOUF010000366.1, on the reverse strand, counting down.
TGCTTCTGGAAATTATCGCCGCACGAACATCGCAGATGACGTTAAAGACGAAAACTTTGCGGCGACTGGCTCATTCGCGTATTTATTCGACGCACAGTCGGCGCTTGAACTCAGCTACACCCGCGGCGAACAACGATCTGAGGTTGGCGCTTCATCAGGCAACGCGCAGATCATCCTCGTGAACTATGCGATGGCCGGTCTTGATTTCATCTACACACTTGGCGACGAAAACTCGGCACTTCGCCCCTATATAAAACTCGGCGGCATGTACATCATTGAAAAAGAGCGGCAGACATATTACGTCTTCAACCCCGGCCAACGCGTTTATGCAACTGAGGAGCCGGCACTGGTGCCGAGCGCAGGTTTAGGCGCTCGATTGAAAATCAGTCAGCACATATCGTTGAAAATGGGGATCGACGCTTGGACCAGCAAATCGGTTTCAAAAGAAAACGTGAAAATCGACCACTCGTCTCGCGTCGGTCTTTCTTGGATGTTCTAAAAATGCGCCGCACTCAATGGGCGCTGTTCTTAGTTGTCACGCTTGCGCTCGGATTCACTGGCTGCCAAACTCCTTACCTTTTAAAGAGCGCATTGTCCCAAGCCGATTTGTTGATGAAGCGTGTGCCAATTGAAGATGCGATCAAAGACCCATCTTTGAACGAAGATCAAAAAAGAAAGCTTACGCTCGCGCTCGAAGCTAGAAAATTTTCTGAGTCAGATCTTGGTTTAAAATCGACAAAGAACTACACATCGTATGTAGCGCTTGACCGGAAGTACGTCACCTATGTCGTGAGCGCAGCAGAACGCGCGCAGCTAAAAGCGTTTGTATGGAAGTACCCGTTTATCGGCTCGCTCCCCTATCGTGGATATTTCAAAGAAGCCGAGGCAAATGCAGAAGCCGAGAAGTTAGATCATAAGGGTTTAGATTCGATGGTCCGTGGTGTATCCGCCTACTCAACGCTCGGCTGGTTTCGCGATCCGGTATTGTCGAGCATGCTTGCTTATGAAGAACACGATCTCGTAAACACAATTATCCATGAAACTGTTCATGCAACTTTGTATATAAAATCGGAAGCGGATTTCAACGAACGGTTAGCTACGTTCATTGGTAACAAGGGCACTGAAATTTTCTATTTAAAACGCGAAGGTGCTCAGTCGAAGACGCTTGAGAGAATTCGCGGAGAAAATGACGACGACAAGGTTTTTTCTGCGTGGCTGACTTTAGAGCTTGAGCAACTGGAGAAGTGGTATGCGGAGCGTGCTGGTACTGTGCTGGCGGAAGATGTTAGGCGTGCGAGGATCGATGAAATTAAGAAGCGCTTCGGGACTGACGTAAAGCCTCGTCTTAAAGGTGGTGGCTATTTGAATTTTGAAAAGGTCACGCTGAACAACGCTCGCTTGCTTGCGTACAAACTTTATTTCCAAGATCTCTCGGAGTTCGAACGAGTCTTTGCTCGCAAGGGCCGCAACTTCGACGAGTTCCTAAAATTCTGCAAATCCTTGGAAGACAGCGACAACCCAGAAAAAGATCTTACTGCCGCCGCTGAATAGACGTTCGGTATCGGTTAGCGAAAATTCCGCGCCGGCGCGGCCTATTCGAGATTTTCGCTGGGTATCCAACCTTCGGATCCGTCGACTTTTTTTACCCAAGACCACCCGCGCTCTACTTTGATGACTTCAACGGAATCAGAGGCCCGAACAGAGACTTCTTTCGCATCATAGTCACGGTTCATCGTTGCGGCGGAACCCTCTATATCCATATATTCTTTTGAGATCCATCCCTCTTGACCATCCTCTGCCCGACACCAAAGCCATCCTTCCCATGCAGGATTTGTCTCTTCACGGAGAATGAGTAAACGAGTTCCCCTTAAGACACGGATCGCGTTCGGGTATACGACGTCGTAAGATTTTATAACTTTAGGCATTCTCAATTCGTACATGACCACGCACCTAGCAGCAAGTCAGACTCTTCATACGCCCGCTCCGAATCTGCGCGAGTGATACTCGCAAAGGATTGAAAAGTTAAAATAATTCTGTCGATTCAGAAATTCTATTTGACAGAATAATAGCGTGCGCACTTAGCCCAACATTGCATTTGTTTTTTCATCTTGCGATCGAGCGTACTGCTCAAGTTGGCGTGCGATAGGCGTAAGATTAAATGCAATAGCGCCGCAATGATTTGAACTCCGGTCCGCATTAGCGACATTAAATTTCTGAGAAAAATGCGTTTTTAAAACTGGTGATATGTTCCGTTCAACTTCGAACCAAGGAGCGCGCATGAATTTTTCTCACTTCACTGACGAAATGCTCAATGCATCGAACATTGCGGTTGCAAAAGAAGAGCGTGAGATTCTATCGAAGGCTCTGCACCACTTGCGTGAAACGGAACGTCGCCGCCTTTATTCAAAGTACAAGTTCGAATCACTTCACGATTATGCAATAAAGCAGATGGGTTATTCCGATGATCAAGCACGTCGGCGAATTAATGCCATGAGACTTCTAAAGGAGCTGCCGCAGATTCAGGAGAAGATTGAAACTGGCGCTTTGAACCTGACTCACCTAAATCAAGCAGGAGCTTTATTTTCTCAAGAAAGGAAAGCACAAGTGACTCGAACGCCAGAAGAGAAACTTGAGCTTCTAATTAAAATTGAGCGTCAGCCAAAGCGAGCGGTCGAGAAAACTTTGGTGAATGAGTCATTGCTGAAACCACTTTTAGCTGACGTCACGAGCTTTACGTCTCTAAAGCCCGTTGAACTTGAGCAATTTAATCCTGAGATGCAGGAGAAAATTAAACGTTTGATGGAAGTGCGTGCACATACAAATAAAAATCTGATTTCCGTTCTTGAGCATGCCGTTGATGTCGCACTTGAGAAATCCGATCCAATGGTTAAGGCAGGACGTTCCGCGCCGGCGCGGAAATGTTACGGTCCTCAAACGGATGCCGCTCAAAATGGCCGTTACATACCTGCGGCTTTGCGAAGTGACGTATACATGCACAGTGGTGGAAAATGTAGTAACTGCGGTTCGCGCCGCCTAATCGAGATCGATCATGTCGTTCCGTTTGCTAATGGCGGTAAGACGGCGCTTTCAAACTTGAGACTGCTATGTCGTTCTTGTAATCAGCGCCATGCGATCGAAAGCTACGGTCTAGCTAAGATGGGTTCGTTCCTTAAAGAGCCGAGTCGCATGTACTCGGCATAGACGCACAGCTGCTGAGCATTGAAGGCTCCAGGAGAGCCCTCAGCGCCGAAAGGTGCCGGGCTCCAGTAATCTCAGTTTCTAGGGCGCTCGCGACAAGTTTAGTGTTTTTCCTGAGAGCCGCAGCAAAGCTGCGCGAGGGTCGGGAAAAATACGTCTGTTCGAAGGCGCGAGTGTCCTAGAAATTGTGATTGCTGGAACCCGACGACTTTAGATGCTCTTCTCGCAAAGGACTTCCACTGGCTTGGCTAGGCTCTGACCATTTCGTGGATCGAGACCGCGCACAAGATACTTCGCTTTCGCACCCCAACGCTTTTGAACTTTCAAAAGAGGAAGCTTCTCGAGTGACAATACGACGTCGCCAGTTTTTCTATCGCGAACCGAAGCCAATGAGTCCGTTTCTTCAAGGACAAACTTCTCATCGTCTTTATATTCTGCGTTCGTGCCCGCAATCGACAATCTCATTAGCTTTCCTTCGCGCTGATACACCATTGCTTGTGCTTGGTCATCGGTTGCAAACGGCATTTCGTCTTCGTGCACGGCTGTAGTTCCGTGGCATTTTAGCGGAGCCGATTCATCTGCGTGAGCCATAAAAAATGGCATTGATGCAAACAAGAGGGCTAGGATAAAAAATAGGATTCTCATAATGTTCTCCAGTGTTTTGAATATTCGTTGTCACTCATGCCGTCCGTGCACTTGCCTTCAAGAACAGTGACTGAAATGTTCAGCTTCTGGTTTTGATAAACGGAAACGTAGCCCTCTGACACTCCCATGGCGTCCTTTCGCTTTGATACTTTGGCTTTGAATTCTTCGCCCGGAGCTTCGTAAGTCAGATTTTGACCGCTAACTGTGACGCTAAAAAATGGTTCTGTTCCTAAACAACTATAACCTTTGATTTCTGCGTTTGCCGTTTGAGCGAATGCGAGAAGTGCGGCAGTTAAAGTTGCAGCTAAAATTAATGTTTTCATTTCTTTCTCCCTAAAAACTTTGGTTGATTCGACAAGAGAGAATCTAAAGCAATGCGTTACATGAAAAAAGCAGATAAATCTCACCATATTCATTCCTTTTTGGAATCGATCTGGTAAGATACTGATTATATGGAACTAAATCATCTCCGATACTTTTACGAAGTTGCTAAATCAGGAAGTTTTACGGCCGCTGCGCGGAAGCTTCACATCAGCCAGTCTGCACTTTCGAAGGCGGTTGCACTCCTCGAGGATGCCGAAGGCGTAACTCTTTTAGAGCGATCGAAGAAGGGAGTTGAACTGACGAAGATCGGCAAGCAAGTTTTTCTGCAAAGTGAAGCGATTTTTCAGCAGCTAACAGAAATTCAGAATACTTGCAGAGGAACAAAAGAAGTTTGCGAAGGACGTCTGCAACTCGGAGCTTCCGATCACATCGCGAATTATTTATTGGTAGATAGAGTTCGGCAGATGCAGACTGAGCATCCACAAGTTCTGACAAGTATTTTTGCCGGCACTCCACACGACATCATCAACGCAATCCTTGCGAGCGAAATTGAATTTGGATTGTTCGTAACGAAGGTAAATACGCCAAGCATTCAGTACGATGTGATTACGACCGTAGAAATGGCGGTCGTTTGTCATCCAAAACATCTTGATGGAACAAAAGGAAATCATCGCGCACGATTAAAAGCGATCATCGCAAAGACAGGTTTCATCGGTTCAATCAAAGCTCAGTATCAACGTTACCCCTCGCAAGAACTCGTCAATGTTCTGGGTGATGTCCCGAATGTGGTTTTTGAATGTAACAGCCAAGAAGCGCAGAAGCGACTTTGCTTAGAGGGAATGGGCGTCGCGTTTCTCGCTCGTTTCATGGTCGAAGACGAAATCAAAAACGGCGATCTCGCTGAAATTGAACTCGCGGAGCCAATGACGTTTTATCTTCATCTTGCGAGACAAAAAGGGCGCCCACTGTCACTAAGCGCGCGAACGTTTATCGAACTCCTGCAGAACTAATCTGCAGCCGATCCTCTTTTTTGTTCACGTATCCAACGATTTTTCGAAGAAGGCTTCGAGGCATGATCCGATTTAGCTGTACCTGAGCTTTATTCATGCAACCGGGAATCGCAACAGCGCGCCCTGAAAGCATCGACTGATATCCGAACTTCGCTACCTTCATAGCATTACCCGTTTGCATGAACTTGAAGAAGCGAACACTTTCCATTTTCGCTGACTTTGCGAACTCGGTCGCTGTTGGGCCTGGAGTTAAAACAGTAACGCAAATTCCATGAGGTTTTAGCTCTTCATGTAATGCCTCACTCCACGAATTCACAAACGCTTTAGAGCCATAGTAAGTTGCCATTTGTGGACCTGGTTGAAAACCCGCGGTCGAACCGACGTTTAAAATTTTGCCCGAACGATTGCTTATCATCATCGGTAACAATAAATGAGTCAGCTCAACCATCACCCGCATATTGAGGTCGATCATCTGTAGCTCTTTACCTATTGGCTGATCGGCAAAATCACCATTTGTACCGACTCCTGCATTGTTCACCAGCACGTCGATCCTCAAGCCCTCGACCTGCAGTCGCTCAAAGAGTCTATGTCCCGCCCCCATTTCAGAAAGATCCTGCTCGATTACGTGAACCGTGATCTCGGGATACTGGCTTCGAAGCGCTCCGGCGATTGCCTCCAGCCTGTCTTTTCTTCGGGCGACTAAAACTAAGGAATTTCCGTCAGCCGCCGCCAGTTTCGCAAACTCGTGTCCCAGTCCTGCTGAGGCGCCAGTAATTAACATCGTTTTCATCTCGGCTCTCCTTTACAAATGAACGCTGGTCACCTATAACTGACTAATAGTCATTTAAGCAATGAGGCTTTTGAGATGGTGGCAAAATTTCAGCGGGCACGGACTAGCGAGACAAAAGAATCCAGGCGCCTCGTCATTGTTGAAGCAGCTAAGGCCATTATTGATAAAGATGGTTTTACGGCTCTGACAATGGATCAGGTTGCGAAGCGCTGTAAGCTCGCTAAGGGCACCCTCTACATCTACTTCTCCAGCCGCGAGGATCTGCTCCTAGCCGTGCTAATGGAGGACTTCAGCGAATGGTTTTTGGGGATGCACGAGCATCTTGGTACTTGTCATCGGCCGTTTGACGAAAGTTTTTTAATCGCTTGGCTCTCGGGCGTTGAGCGCGAACCCCGTCTTGCGATGGGCATGTCGTATCTTCACTTAATGCTTGAGCCCAACGTAAGCGAAGACTTCGCGCTGGGGTGGAAGTCGTTCCTTCTAGCCAAGCTTAAAGACCTCCACTATGAGCTGTTATTGAGATTCGAACCCAGCATCACGCTTGAGCTTTTGACCGAGTTCTTTACTTTGTTGACGAGTCTCTCAGTAGGACTCTGGATGCAGACCTTCACTCCGCCTCAAATAAAAAAAGCGTTACAAAAGAATCCAGAATTTAAGCTATTTGAAGTGAATCTTCCCGACCTGTTCATGAAGGCCGGCTCGGCGATCTTAGATTCGCCGAGCTTTGTAGATTTGCAAAAGCTTGGGCCGAAGGGTTAGTTCGTGTTCTTGCGTGTGCAGTTAAGCTTTGTTCCATAGGCAATCATGCCAGTGCCATTTTCGTCGCGCTCAGCAAAGTGAAGCGTCACAACAAGGTCACCGCTTTCACGGAAATAGCTATAGATAACATCGCCATTTGCTCGTTCACGCATTAACGACATTCCGACTTCATACCCTGGAATTCCGTTTTTCGGGAAATACCCGAGTGTACCAATCGTGTGATCGAACTCATAAACGCCGCTATCATTGTCTTTACAGATGACATCCGCCTTAGGTTCATTTGCGTATGCGCCAACCGCTGTGAGAATTGAAAATGCCAAAACAACGAACTTCATAAACACTCCGAGGGTTAAACGGTGGTTTATAGCAAACCCGTGCCAACAACGGCGACGAATTTGTCCCTCGTGTAAAAATTGGAATCTTACTTCTCTTCGATGACCTTTGGCGTACCGAGAGGCTTGCCGTTTTTATCGAGCGCAGGCGCTGCCTCGTTTGGCTTAGATAAGAATGTCTTAAGCTTTTCTGTGAGTTCGTTTTTTACGACGAGGTAGCGAGCGAGTTTGTCGGGTGCAAGAATCGCTTTAAGTTGGTTGAGCTCATCAGTTTGAAGCTTTTGGTATTCTTGTAGTGCTTTTCGGTATTCGGCTAGTGCGGAATCAAGAGCTTTGGTCTCGGGTTTCGCTGCGGGCGTTGCAGTTGTCGATGCGTCCGAGTTTTGAGCGCGCGTGAGTTCGTCTAAACGATGAATCGCTTTTTCCATGCGTTCGCCGTTGGCTTTGCGCTTTTCATTGAGATTACGAACGATATCGCCGAATTTGTGCTCCACATCAGTTGGTAGTTTTAGTTCGTCGCTCGTTTTCCAAATGAACAGCTCGAGAAGACGCGAGCGCCCTTGTTCAGGATTCGCTGGAGGATGCTCCGCGAATGCGGCACTCGCAATAAGTAAGGTCATCAAGAAAATTGGAAACCGCATTCAGCCGCCTCTAGTAGTTGTCGCGATTCAAGGTTTCCCAAAATTATAAACGGTTTGTTTAGTTGCGTAAATCAGCAACGAACGCAGCATAGTCTTGATCACTCAATGCAGCGATTTTCTGTGAGGCTGCGTCAGCGAAGAACTCATCTTCGCCGGCCACGCCCAAGACCTCGTCGTTGATCGAGTCACCAGAAGCCGCACTCTCAGCCAAGATCGCAGCTTCATTTGGCTGCTCGAGCTGAACAGCTGCTACTTGAGTGGACATCTGCTGAATTTGTTGATTTGCACCAAACCAAGCAAACAACGCTACGGCTATACCCATCAACGAAGATGCACCGACTGCTGCGCGCTTACGAGTAAAGCGGCTCATGAATCTGACAGTGTTTACGTCTTCTTCGCGAACGGCCGTTCCCGGCTCCATGTTCGCAGTTGCTGCCATGATACGGTCATGGAGCGCTTCGTAGATGCGGCCGTCTTCTGGGAGACAAACGTCATCGCTACCTTTAATCAAGTCACGAAGTTTGGTGATGGTCTCAACTTGTTGCTTATCTGCTTGTGAGTTCACTAAAAGAAGAGATAGGTCTTCTTGAAAAGTCGCATCGAGTTCGTTCTCTACGAAATCAACCCAAACATCTTCAAGTACTTTGGCGGGAGCTTTGGCTCGCGCATTTACAATTGCCTCATCATTCTTTTTCACTGATCAGCCTCCGTTGCCATTCTTCTCCCCTCCACAGGTAGAAAAGTTTCGAAATCATTCCAATCCGTATCGCCTTGTAGTGCTTCGAGGCGCTCTTTCAAACGCATCAAACCGTGGCGGTAATTGGCTTTCGCTGTGTCGTACGGGCAACCCATGATCTCTGCGATTTCTTTGAAGCTAAGATCTTCAAAGATGCGAAGAGTGAGTGCGATCCGTTGACGTTCAGGAAGGAGATCGACTTCCTTATGAAGTAACTTCGAAATATCTCCTCTGACCATCTGACTTTCCGCACCTGGATCGACTCCCAAGTGCACATCATCGATGTTCACTTGTTCGAGCGGCATTGAACGCAGGCGATTTTTCGCCGTGTTCACTGCGATCTGGAACAACCAGCTTTTGAAAGAGGAACGACCTTCGAAGAGATTGAGCTTCTCGTATGCTTTGATGAAGCTTTCTTGCACGACGTCCTCCGCCAACATCTGATCCTTGAGGAAGCGCATTGTTAGCCGCAACAAAGGGCGCTGGTGACGTATCACAAGCTCGGAGAAAGCCTTTCGGTCTCCGTTCTTTACGTCTTCTACCAGCTCAAGATCCGATTTCATCGGCCCTCTGAATCCGCTTCCACCGGATTCTCGCCAATAAGACTATTGGCGTGGTGATTCCGGTTAATAGGAAGTGCAAAAAAGTTTTATCCAACGGAAATTCCGGCGTTTTTTCGCCTTCAATTTCCAGCTTCGCTTAGGAATAGAGCAAAGGGGGTGCCGGGCACCAGTGACGTTATGCGGCGCATTAAGCAGTTGAAGTCACTGGGCCAGGAAAGAACTTCACGACTGACGGTGCAATATGCACTCTTCGGGAGCTGACAATGGCCGCGTGCGTGGGGCAAAAAGAGGCTGATACATTGACCTGGTTTTGAGAGAACTACGAACGGGGGAATGGTCGTTCGATTCAAGTTCCGGCGATTTTTCGCTACTCGCGAAAAATTGAGCGGCTGTTCGAAGAATCGAATGATCATTCCCCCGTTCGTAGTTCTCTCAAAGCCATTCCAATAGGAGCAGCCATGCGCTTTTTGCTTATTGCAGTTTTGTTGTTAGCGTTGCCGAGTTTTGCGGTTGGTTCGAACCTTCATTGTGAGGGTGAGGATGCTGGGGTTGATTGGGCTTATGAGATTGCCCTTGAGGGCGGT
>JANOUF010000365.1:0-4178 GCA_031416685.1 Bdellovibrionales bacterium | reverse complement strand
TCTGAGATTCGTCAGTCTTCTCTGCTTCGCCTTCTTCGGCCTCAGCAAATTCTTCTTCGCCTTCTTCAGCTTTTTCTACTGGTTTTTCTTCGGCAACTTCTTCGCCCTCAGCAGCTTCTTCGCCTTCTGCCGATTCTTCAGCGACTTCTTCACCTTCAGAAGACTCTTCCGCTTTTTCCGCGTCTGCGAAATCTTCTTCGCCTTCTTCAGCGAACGCTTCGTCTTCTGTTGCCGCAACTTCAGATTCTTCTTTTGGCGAACTCGAAGAACATCCGGTTGTATGCGTAACCACGTAGATTGCAAGAATTGTAAGAAGCAGCTTCTTCATCATGAAAATCATCCCTTAGGTGAAATCGATCCTTCAACGCACCTTGTACTATTAGAGCACATGTCATTTTCGGAAGAAAATCCCGCGGAATAAAGTAGGCCTAAGGTCTGATCCTCTCGAGTCGACCAAAGTCGTGGTTGCCGACTGTCTAAGCAATCTCTAGGGGAATTATTGAAGTTTGATCTTTGCGCCAGCCTTGAACTTGTTCCGATCGAACCAACCTTTGTTCATTTCGAGCGCATAAAGTGCTGGTCCCTTGCTGTAGTACTGGGGCGGGTCTTGATCGATATCACTCGCCGGAACCATTTCTTCGATGTTTATGATCGTTAGATCTGTGGTGATGAACGCAATTGCGAGTGGAATCTTCGTGTTACGCATCCAAAAACCCAAGGGCTCTGATTGTTCGAAGATAAAAAGCATGCCTTCGTTTTCTGGCATCGAAGTTCGAAACATTAAGCCACGCGTTCGGCGGTCGACTGTATCTGCAATTTCTACGTTTATCTTTTTTCCACCGACGTATATGTCCTTTCGAGGAAATGTAACGTCACCTTTTGTCGATTGCGGCTGCGCGGGTTTTTCTTGTGGTTTTGAAGCCTGAGATCGATTTCCGCAGCCGACGAAAAGAAGTACCGATAAAAGTAGAATTGCGAATTTCATTTTTCTCCCTCTGACAAAAGCGCAATGCCGTAACGAAGTCCCTGAATACTGACTTCAAGTTCGTCCGTGTTCAAAGCCCTACAACCTTCGCTCAAAACACTGGCTCCTGCAACGATTACGTCAGCTCGCTTAGGATCCATCCCGCTCATTTTTTGGCGTGACTCAACATCCATTGCCGCAAGCTTTTGTGTCCAACTTTCTAATTTTGAAAGCGGAAGCTTGTAGCCATGCACGACCTCAGCGTCAAACGGTTTACCCAGGTCAATTGCTGCAATCGTCGTTGGCGTTCCCGCAACCGCGATGACTTTATCAAAATGTAGATTTCTAAACTCAGACTGAATGGTCTTTAGTTTTTCTCGCAAGTACTCGCGAACTCTCTCAAGCTCAGAGGAGGGAACTGGATGTTTTGTGATGAAGAGTTCCGTAAGCCGCACGCTTCCGACATCGACTGATACTTTTTTCTTAATCCCGCTCGAGTCTCCCACCATAAATTCAGTGGAGCCACCGCCAACGTCAATAATCGCAACAGAACCTTGTACGCTGCGCCCGACTGTTCCCCAAAAGGTGCACTCGGCTTCGCGGACGCCACTAATAATTTGAATCTCAATTCCATGTTTGCGGCCGAGCTCTAAAAGTTCGTTAGCATTGCTAACGTCTCGTGCGGCACTTGTCGCACACGCAACGATTTTATCTACGTTATGTTTTGCAATTTCACGGGCAAATTCACCGAGACACTTGTCGGCGCGCGCCAAGGCTTCAGGATGAAATTTTTTATTTGCGTGAACACCTTGGCCGAGGCGAACAACTTTTACGTTATCACGAATGACCTTTTCAATTTTTTGATTGCGAACTTCAGCAATTAAACAAAGAAATGTATTCGTACCGAGGTCGATGGCGGCAACACGCATTGATCACCCCTGAAGTTTTCGCTTCAATAGATCATTGACGAGCTCTGGACTTGCCTGACCTTTGCTAAGTTTCATGACTTGACCTACAAAGAAACCGAAGAGCTTATCTTTGCCCGAACGATACTGTGCGAGCTGATCGGGGTTTGCAGCAATGACATCGTCAACGATCTTTTCAATCGCACCCGTGTCGGTAATTTGTACGAGACCTTTTTCTTTAACAATGGACTCTGGATCTTTGCCGCTTGTCCACATTTCATTGAAAACCGTTTTTGCGATCTTCCCGGAAATTGTTCCATTATCGATAAGGCGAATCATTTTACCTAAGCGCTCGGCGGAAACTGGAGATTCAGAAATCTGTTTTCCAGATTCATTTAGACCACGAACGACATCTGACATGATCCAATTCGCAGCTGCTTTTGGATTTCCGCAAGCCTTCTGTGCCTGTTCAAAATACTCGGCAACATCTTTTTCTTGCGTAAGCGTCATCGCATCGTATTCCGGAAGCTGGAATGTACTCATGAAACGTTCAGCGCGCGCCAAAGGAAGCTCCGGAAGTTTTGCCTTAACGTCCTGAACAAAACTTTCTTCCACAACGAGTGGAAGAAGATCTGGATCCGGAAAATACCGATAATCGTGTGCATCTTCTTTCGTTCGCATAGTGAATGTGCGGTTCTTGTCTGGGTCGTAGAGTCTTGTTTCCTGGACGATCTTCTCGCCACCCAAAACCGCGTCGATCTGTCGATGAATTTCATATTCAATTGCTTTTTCTATGAACCGAAACGAGTTGATGTTTTTAATCTCAACTTTCGTTCCGAACTGAACTTGCCCACGCGGGCGCACGCTCACATTCACATCACAGCGTAGCGATCCCTCTTCAAGGTTTCCGTCACAGACATCGATGTAGCGAAGAATTCGGCGAACAGTTCTCGCGTACTCTGCAGCCTCTGGCGCGCTTCGAATGTCAGGACCCGAGACAATTTCTAGAAGTGGTACACCCGCACGATTCAAATTGATGAGTGTGTATTCACCTTGATGCGTGCTTTTCCCCGCATCTTCTTCCATGTGTGCGCGTGTAACTGGAATTCGTCTTCGTTTTCCGTCGAGGAAGAAGTCAACATATCCATGCTCACAAAGAGGTAGGTCGTATTGCGAGATCTGATAACCCTTAGGTGAATCTGGATAAAAATATTGTTTACGCGCAAAAACAGATCGCGTGCGAATTTGGCAGTTAAGCGCAAGACCCGTGCGGATCGACATCGAGACAGCTTCCTTGTTTAGAACAGGAAGTGACCCCGGCATTGCCGTACAAACTGGGCAAACGTGTTCGTTGTCGGCGCCGCCAAACGCAGTTGCGTTTTTGCAAAAAAGCTTACTCTTCGTTAAGAGCTGCGCATGAATTTCTAAGCCTATGACCGGCTCAAAATCTTCAAATGACATGCGGCACTCTCTTTTCAAGGTTCAGAGATTTTTCGAGAGCTTCACCAACGTTAAATAGGCTTTGCTCATCAAAATGTTTTGCCGTGAGTTGCACACCAATCGGGAGGCCGCCTGCAGAAAATCCAGCCGGCACTGACATGCCGGGCAGTCCCGCAAGATTGGTCGACGTGGTGAAGATATCGTTGAGATACATTTCAAGAGGATCGTTAACGCGTTCACCGATCTTGAAAGCGGGTGAAGTTGTAACTGGACTTAGAATCACGTCGCACTTCGTGAAAGCTTTCATATACTCGTCGCGCATTAGCCTTCGCACCTGGCCTGCTTTTAAATAAAAAGCGTCATAATAGCCGCTTGAAAGCGCGTAGGTGCCAAGCATGATTCTGCGTTTTACTTCCGCACCAAAGCCTTCAGAGCGATTGTTTGCGTAAAATTCATCAAGGCTTCCTGGTGCTTTTTCCGAGCGATGTCCATATCGAACGCCGTCGTAGCGTGCGAGGTTTGCCGATGCTTCACTCGTCGCAATGAGATAATAAATCGAAACTGCGTACTGAAGCATTGGAACAGAGGCCTCGACAATCTCGGCACCTTGCGCTTTTAATGTATCGATTGATTTTTGAACCGTGTTTGCCGTGTCCTTATCGAGCTTGTCAGTGATCGCTTCTTTCAACACACCGACGCGAACACCTTTCATGTTTGTCGAAATTTTTTCTGACCACTTCGGAACAGGTTGCTGCGCTGATGTTGAATCCCATTCGTCTTCACCCGAAATTGCTTCAAGCATGAGTGCGCACTCTCGAGTGGTTCGTGCCATCGGCCCAGCCTGATCGAGACTTGAAGCAAACGCGATG
>JANOUF010000364.1:0-5586 GCA_031416685.1 Bdellovibrionales bacterium | reverse complement strand
CGGCAGCTCAAGAGTTCGCAATTTGGAATCAAGCAGAGCTCGTTCCTCGAGGTCATTCGATTGAATGTCGGATTTATGCGGAGGATTCATATAATCGCGGACTTCCGAGCACAGGCAAACTTGGTTCGCTCATTTGGCCCGAGGGTCCGGGTCGTCGTTTCGAAGTCGGCTTTGAATCGGGTGATGTGATCACACCGTTTTACGATCCGATGATTGCAAAAGCGATTGTGTGGGACGAATCAAGACCGCGCGCTATCCGAAAGATGCTCACTGTACTTGAAGAGACCGTGATTTTCGGATTGAAATGCAACATTCCATACTTACAAAAAATTCTTTCGCACCCTGAGTTTGTTTCCGGAACAATGACGACTCAGTTTATTCAAAAAAATTTTCCGGAGGGGATTGAGAATCCGGGCTTGAGTGAAGTTGAAAAGGCGTTCGCCGAGGCAGTGTATAAGAATGTCGGGCAGTCAGGCAATCGCGTGTCAGGTCAATCGGGCAATCCGTGGCTCGGTAGCTGGAGGACAGTGTGAAAGCACCTATAACTGAGAAAATCGGAAATGTACTTTGGGTTCATCTCGGTGGCCGAACTTTTACGTATGAACCTGAATTGCGAGAGCGTCGTGGCGGAAAAAAAGCTGGCGTTGCTGGCGATGTGACTGCGCCAATGCCAGGCAAAATCAATAAGGTTTCGGTAGCAGTTGGTGATCAAGTCAAAGCAGGGCAACTGCTTTTGGTCATGGAAGCGATGAAGATGGAGTACACTTTAAAATCTCCAGCAGACGGAAAAATTACCGCGATTGGCTTTAAGACCGGTGATCAAGTTGTACTCGGTGCGGTTTTAGTTCATGTCGCACCTAACGAGGCAAAGTAAAAGGAAAAAACCAGTGGCAAAGGTAACCATCGTTGAAGTCGGTCCTCGAGATGGCCTTCAAAATGAAAAGAAAACACTTTCAATTGATGCGCGCTTGAAATTCGCGCAAGCACTGGCAAGCGCTGGTGTGAAAAAAATCGAGCTTGGCGCATTCGTTTCTCCGCAGTGGGTTCCGCAGATGGCAGGTTCGGCTGAACTACTGACGCGCGCGATTGGTCTACAAAAATCAAAGCAGATTCCTAAAGACGTTGAGATTTCCGCACTGGTGCCAAATCCACGGGGAATGGAAGACGCACTCAAAGTCGGTATCACGCACGTTTCAATTTTTGGCTCCGCAAGCGAGAGTTTTTCAAAAAAGAACATCAACTGCACGATCGAAGAAAGTTTTGAGCGATTCGAAAAAGTTGTCGCTATGGCTAAGCCACGTAAAATTAAAGTACGCGGTTACTTAAGCATGTGCTTCGGTTGTCCGTTTGAAGGCGAAGTGTCCGAAAGCAAAGTCGTAAGTCTTGTAAAGCGAATGGCGAAAATGGGAATTTATGAAATTTCTATTGGCGATACGATTGGCGTGGCTGATCCGAAACAAGTTCGTCGCTTAGTCGGCAAACTCGTTAAAGCAGTTGGTGCAAAGAAGTTAGCGATGCACTTTCACGATACTCGGGGTACGGCGATGGCAAATGTTTTGGCCGCTCTCGATCTTGGAATTCGCACGTTCGACACAAGCCTCGGCGGATTGGGCGGTTGCCCTCATGCGCCGGCTGCCACCGGCAACGTCGCGACCGAAGAAGTGGTCTACATGCTTCATCGCATGGGTTTTGAAACGGGTATCAACATCGAAAAACTTATCGAGCTGAACAAATGGATGACCTCTGAAATTGGACACGAGCTTCCTTCTCGTGTTGGCCGCGCAGGGATGCCTAAGGCTCGACCTCTGTGAAAGAGTACGAAATACTCCCCGAACATGGCAAAGAACGACTCCACTTCAAGGACCTAGTCCTCGACATCGTCGTCTGGAAAGATGAAGGCGGCGAGTACTACGGATTTCAACTCAACTACTTAGGCAAAATTCCTGCGTCAGATGGTGAGCGACTTGAAGATCGAGTTGTCACGTTTTTCCGTGATAAAGGCATGAAGTATTCCTTCGTCCGTAACGACAATCGCGAAGTTCCAACACCCAAAACTCTAGAGCCCAAAGAATTCGAAAATCAGAACCAATGGCTCGCGGATTACGTCCGCACCAACGCGGGTGAAATCCCTTGGGGAATCGTGCAATTCATCGTCGGTGCTCTCAGCAAAGACATCGCCTAAAACCCAAAAGGTACTTGTTACCTTTTGGTAGCGCGGTTGCTAAACCAAAAGGTAGCGGGTACCTTTTTCTGGCCCGCATTCTGCTATGTATTTCTAGGTTACGAACCGCTGAGGGTTCGTGCCCATTCTTGTGTCGACATTTTTGACACCAAGGAAAGAAATGCAATTGCTCGAGAACCCAAAAATCCAGCGCTTTTTAGCCGCGAGCCTCGTGGTTTGGATGGTTTTGGGTGCTGGTCTTTGGGCGCACATCGAAAGTATTCCCCCTCAGCTTGAGCCAACGCTGATCAGCGCTGCCACCGTTGTTTTGGAAAATGGCGAGAAGCGCATTTGGCAAGATGCACCTGTTCGCATTCGCTATGACCTTGATCAAATTTATCAAGAAGTTGAGCGAGCCGATGATTTCTTCCAAGCGCTGGGTCCTTTTCACAACCCAGTTCACCTTCGAATCAATTTTGAAAGCGGAAAACGTTTTCGCCTAGAGGCCGATCAACTCGAACTCGGAATCGAGATAGCTCGGCAGTCAGGTCAGATCCGACATGCTCTGATCAAATCTTGGATTCTGCAAAAGCTCCATCCTCGATTCAGCAGTTCCATCTTCCGACAAAACGTTCTTGCCGATGCCTTATGGGCACTTGCCGGAAACGGGTTAAGCATTTGGGTTCCTGGCCGAAGCCAGAAGTTAGAATACGTAGCTGAGGGAAGTTCGTTCTTTGAACAAGTTGGGACGATTGCCACTACGTGCGGATCCCCTTGGGTAGCAATGGAAATCCTGCAGGTTTGCTCGCAAATGAAAACGACTTCAGAAGATCACGACGTCTTCGCACTCAGTATGCGCAGAGTTGTGGGCCAAGTGCTTTGGAAATCGATCGAAGATTTAAACGCATTTGAACGTCTTCAGTTTTTAAAACTTTGGATGGCTCATTTAACTGCGCCAGGCGAAACGAAACTCACAGCTGCCGCTACTGGTTCGATTTGGAATTGGCGAACTTGGGCACGCGAAGAGGTTGACCAACTCCTTCCTGAAAACTTGTTTGCGGCGATCGGCGCTGCGAAATCAAATTCGCGTTTCATTTCGGCAAGAGCAGCTGCACTTAAATTGCTTGAGCTAGAAACCGGTCAGGATCATCGCGTCGATCTCATCGCGCAATTCGATACTCTCGATTCAGCCGCGCACTTTGCTCTCGATGTATTTAAAAAACGCGTGCAAGTTGGAATGCCTCCAATTCGCTCGGTCATTGCTGGCGTTGGCAAATCATTTTATTTATTGCCCGGTGGTGCTCGACTCGTAAAAGAGGATTTCGCAAAACTTCACGCTCGTCGATCCGTTTGGGAATCATGCGAATTTCCGCAAGTTCAGGATTTACTTTCATTTCCGATTGCGACTGATCGCACTTTAATGGTTCGCGCTTGCAACGGAAAAACCGTAAGCTACAGAAGTTTCATTGGCTACGGAGTTGAGGGATTTGCACTCGATAATCGTGGCGTACAGTTCATTCAAGTTCACAGACCATCGCTCGAATTCGCCGCAGAGAAGGGTCTTCTCCCGAACGGCGACATCTTCCAACAACTCATCGCCAACGCTCGCCCTGTAGCAGATCGCAAACTAGGATTGACCGAAGCGAAATGGAACACGCATCTAAATGCGTATCGCGTTCTAGGCGCGATCGAAGCGATTGAATGGTACCGAGGAAAACTTTAGTCCGCGGCGCCGCGAAGGTTAGAACTCATCATCGAGTTGCAACGACGCTTCGCGCCTACATAGTGATTTAGACTCGATACGTGCTTCGCTCGGGAATCATGGGATTTTCGAGCGAAGCGGCTTGCTGTGAATACGGTTCGTAAGTAAGATTTCACTGATGACAAAACTTAAATTCCTTGGGTTCGCAGACCCATAAATGGGTCGATGGTGGGGCTCTAGGTCGGAAGAAAAAATGAATATATTAGGGACATCAATTGGGATCAGAGCTCATATACAAAACAATTGAACCATGTGCTGAACTCGAGCCTTTCGTAGAGTGTTTTTGGCTGTTGGCAGCTCCACGCAATGATGGCGAAGAAGCCAAGAATGAGATTGTTCTGCCTGATGGAAAAACAGAATTGATCGTTCATTTCGGAGATGATTTTTGTAAATTAGAAAAATTCAATAACGAAAGTAATTTCGTTCGACAGGCACGCGTTTTAATGTCGGGTCAGCTGACAGAACATATTGTTTTAAAGCCCACCGGTGAAATCGGAGTGGTTGCGGCCCGATTTAAGCCAGCAGGCGCAGCTCGTTTTTTCTCTTTGCCTTACGAAGAGATCGTCGATCAAGTAATCGACCTGTCATCATGCGATAAAAAAGTTGCAAATATCTTGCACGATGAAATTTCAAAAATCTCCTCCCACGATGAACGTTTAGATTTCATGCAGACGTTCTTGAAAAATCGACTTCAACAAGAATCCCAAGAAGATTTATATGTCCGACAGGCCTGCCGTTACATCATGCAATCTGAAGGCGAATACACGGTCACCGAATTGGTTAAGCTGATTGGTTTTAGCGAACGTCAGCTCGAAAGAAAGTTCAAAAAACAAGTTGGCCTCAGTCCCAAAATGCTTTCGCGAATCGTTCGATTTCAAAAAATTTTAAGATTGGCACAAAGCTCCGAGAACATGACATTGGTCGATGCCGCGGTTTCTTGCGGCTATTACGACCAGTCGCATTTCATCCGTGATTTCAGTAGGTTCTGTGGGGATAGCCCCTTGAAATACCTCACCTCGGAACACCCCATATCCGATCACTTTACGACCTCATTGCCAGCAAAAAAGTAAAATGTCGGATTTGTACAATAGAAAAAATCTGCCTCCGGCGATTCTATGTATGTAAGCGATGATGAGCATCGCAATAAACAAACTACTTTAAGGAGTTGTCTATGCGTCAACGAGGGGTTCTTTTGTCATTTTTTATGGTTCTGGTTTCAACAAACGTTTTCGCGCAGAAAAGTTTAAATACAAATTCAAAGGAGAACGAAATGAATTATGAGATTACGGTTAAAGAAACAAGTGCGCAACCGGCATTGGTCATCAAAGGCAAAGTTAAAGTGGAACAGGCCGGAGAAGCCATCGGCGAAATTCTAGGAAAAACTGGAGTGCACCTCGAGATGAAACAGATCAATCCAACCGGTGCACCCTTTACAAGAACATTCAGTTTTAAAGATGGCGTTCTTGAGTTCGAATCTGGATTTCCAGTTTCAAAGGGAACTGTTGGTGAAAGAGAGATTATCGCAACTGAACTTCCGAAAGCAAGAGTAGCAACCACTATTCATATCGGCGCGCCAGATAAGAGTGAAGAAGCCTACAAAGCTCTTCATGTCTGGATGCACGCAAATAATGCGAAAGAAGCCGGAGCACCATGGGAAGTTTAC
>JANOUF010000363.1:0-3000 GCA_031416685.1 Bdellovibrionales bacterium | reverse complement strand
CGCGAGAGAGAGATCCGACTTTCATAAATAAAAAAGCCAGCCCTGAAGCTGGCTTTTTTTATTTATGAAAATGGTGAGCCGAGTCTGTTTTCTGAAACCGAATCTGTCCGGTTAGCTGTTACAGTCCAGTAACCGTTCAGTGACTGTCACTGGACTGTGACTGTTTCAGAACGGATTCTCTCGACCGATTCTGCTCACTGAATTACTTCAATTCTCGGTGCATGGTGTGGCGCTTGAGCGTCGGATTATATTTCTTCTTCTCAAGGCGTTCCGGATGCGTCTGAGTATTCTTAGTCGTCGTGTAACGTGAAGGGGACTTACCCTCTTTACGAGCTTCAGTGCATTCCAAAGTAATAATACGTACTTTACCTTTTTTAGCCATGGGCATCCCTCTTCGAAAATCTTGCTTCAGGAACTAGTCGGTATAGCACAGGTTTTACCGTTTTCGGTAGTCCTTACCGCTAGTTTGTCGTGAAGAGGGGCAATTCCGTTTTAAACGAAGTTTCGCTCCTCAAAAAGTGCCGAGATCGAATTTGAAAATAATAGTTATATTAAGCATTTAGAGGTACTCCCCAAAAGGGTTCCCGGCCCCTCAATATATATGGAGAGGTTTGCAGATCTGGCGCGATCTCACAATCTGGTCCGGTAGTTGCGTGATGAACCTCGAAATCTAACCCTGATTAAAGGAAACGAGTTTAAGCCGGCGCTTTGAAACATTTCTGGGCGCGCCGGGTGAAAACTTCATTAAGGAGTGAACGTGAATCGCATTAGTAAGGCAGCTACGGCCGCCATTTTGATCGCTTCGATGTCTGCTTGTACAAGCAAACCTAAAAGCAAAATGATCGACATGAACTCGATTGCAGCGGACCAAACGCTGTCGCCAATTGATCGCGCTGAACAACTGGCGTTGGCTGCAGAGGCACTCATGACGCCGACAAGCTTCATGTATGCGGACCTTGTCTTGGATCAAGCACTCTCGGCAGATCCAAAAAACAAACGCGCCGGATTTTACAAAGCGTTTAACGCTGACAAGATGTCGCTCAAGGGAATTTTGTCGCGATTAAAGCCGATCGCAACAGCAACTGCTGAAGGTCGTCGCTCTTATAATGAACTTCTCGAGCAAATTCCAAATCACGCCGTGCGCACTTTCTTGCTCGCAGGTCCTGAAGACATTAAAAATGAAAAAGGAATTCAAGCGTTCACTGATGAGTTGGCTGCAGCCTACGCAAAATTCCGCACGCACCTTAAAACCAACAAAGATACAGAGCTTACTTTGAACCTCAATGATTGGGGCGGCGGAGCTGCTTTCGAACATGCGACTCGCACATGTGTTACAGAACAAATCGACCGCGGCGTTTACGAAATCAAGCCTTGTGACAACTCAAAAGTTTTACAGGTTTCTTTGAACCGTGCTGATAACGAAATGCTTCAGCAAATGGTGGCGGGTCTTGAAGTCTATTTGGCGATGTACACAGCCTACGACATGACTGGTGCAATCGCGACGAGCGAGAAATTCAAAAACAAAAAAGCTTCGAACAAACAAATTACGCGTGAACTTATGCGCTACAAAGATTTCGGCGTCTATCGCGCGACGAGTGCGTTGTCAAAAATCGCTGGACTCGGTATCGATGCAATTGCCGGAGTACGTTGGGCTGCTAAGCTTCAATCAGAACTTTGTCCTCAAGGCCAAGCAGAGCCAAACACACGTAAAGGTCACTTGTTCTCATCAGGCATTTGTATTTCTCAAACAAATAAAGATGGAACTCAGCTTGAAGAGACGCTTGCGTTGGTTGAGTCAGTATTAAAAGGTAGCACGATGAAGATCCGCTACGGCATTGATGACAACGGTCAGCCATTAATGACGGAAATCAAGCCAGCTGCGTTGGTGTTAAGCCCGATTCAAGATTTGAAGTCGCTTCGCCCAGTTTACAATGAGTGCGACAACATGGTTAGCGTTGCCGATGATACTTTTGGTGGAATGTATCCAAACCACGACGGCAACGAAATTTTAGCTCAAGGTGCACGCTGCCCGAAGTGGGATCCGACTCCAAGTCGTTACTACGAAGTACCAGACAGTATAATGCATGAGAATGCTTACAAGAAATCTCCGGTTTCTTCTAACAACCCACAACAGTGCTACGGCAGATTCTCTTACATGGGCAGCGTCGGCGAGTGCGGCGGCGCAAACTGCGCAGGCTACGTAATGACAGAAATGTCTACTGGTCGCACAGTCATGTGCCAGTAAATGAACTCATGTTTTGGTAAGCGCTTTATTTTGGCGTTTGCAATTTGTGGCCTGACGTCCCTCGCACAAGCAGGGACAACGGGCCGCAAGCTTTCTAGTTTTCAGCTCACTTCGTGCGGAACTCAGCAATGTATTAACATCGAGGCGCCTGTGGCCTACATGAGCATGACGGGGTCTAGCTATTCAATACCCGATGCCAAGGTAACTCTGACCGATAAAGGTGCAAGTAAGGCAAAGGGAATCCACGCTGGAGACCTCTTCTACGATCACTTCACCAACAAGGTGTACTTACGTAATCTCGCACACGCGTCAAACATGGATGCAATTTACGATTTATCTTCCGAGCAACTGAGTCTGTTTGCTAAAGATTAGGAATGAACAAAATCCTAATTGGTTTATTTAGTCTTTTAGTTTCAACCCAAGCCTTTGCCTATATCAGCGTATCTCCTGGATACGTCAATTTTGGCAATGTCGCTGTCGGTTCAAACTCCTACGTCTCTACGATCTTCGTAATCAACCACAGTGCAGAAACACAATACGTAAACGTTTACGGTTACTGCGCGGAGTTTGTGGTTAACGATTATTGCTATTCTTTGCCGCCGCACGGATCTTGCGCGATCACGGCGCAAATGACGCCGCGATCTGATGGCAATAAATACTGCACCATCAATATTGCTTCACGTGGTGGGTTTGGAACTGCAACTTTAAGCGGAACCGCAACTCAGCGCTAAAGCACGCTGAGTGTGCGTTCGATA
>JANOUF010000362.1:0-15633 GCA_031416685.1 Bdellovibrionales bacterium | reverse complement strand
CTTGGATTAGAACTTTTGATTCCACTCCATAAAGCTGAGCTAGATCGTGGCTTAACATCACTCGATGCCCACGAATCAAATAAATGCGCTCTTGGATCCAATCAATTTCAATAAGGTTCTTCGCCATGGAAGAGCGCAATTCAAAAATCTCACCAGGTTGGTAACTAGAACAACATGCACGAAGAAAATGTTCGGCCGGCGTTCGGATCGAAAGAGCCTGGATGAAAATCGATTGCGTTCAAAACCGGGAATTTGTCTTCAGTAAAATCCTTTTTGCGGAGGCGACGGCTTACAAATCACTTCTACACAGCTAGCAGCAGTCATATCCTTTTTTAGCTGCTTCCTGGCTGCCATTTGTTCGCACTCCTTTTTGCACTTATCAAATTCGGCTTTTGGTAATGCTTTCGGCGGATCAATTTTCCAATTCCAATTCACGTATGCCTGTTTGTAATTCAACAAACTTTTTTCTTTCATAGCGGTGGATCTCACAAAACGAAAACACGGATGGATTTGCCATTCCTTACATCTTTGCTCGAGCTTTAGATGATCAGTGACGTTCCCATAGTTAATCTCAATTCCTTCATTAGTTTTTTTCCATTTTCCTTTTTTAGGAGTTGGTTTAGGAACTGCTGCGACTGCCGGATCAAAGTCTTCTGTATCGTAGGCTTCTGAAACAAGAGCCTCGCCACTTGGTTTCAGTTCAAACCACGCTGTCCACCCTGCTTCCGTTGCCAATGAGAACGTGCCGAGCTCCAGATCAGTAGCTAAAGCGGCTTGAGAAAAGAATAGGAATAGCAAACCAAGCATCGAACAATTGTCCTGGGCATATATAGAGCTGTCCAGGAACTAAATTGCTACCGGCCGGCGCCAGCTCGAAATCCCACTCAATTCCTGACTACGTTCCACACACCTCTCTCTACCCGCGCCGGCGCGGCGGATTGCTCAAGCATACGCAGAAAAAACAAAGGGCACGCTTTTCAGCATGCCCCTCATCATTAAACTCAAAAATTCTAAAATTATCCGACGATTACCGACGGCCCGACTTAATCTTTACCTGCATCTTCGAGATGAGGTTTACAGCCATCTTCTCGTGAACTTTGCACATCTTGAGCTCGTCACGGCGATATGAACGTTGTGATGGCGTCAACGTGCCAGTCTCAAGTTCCATTTCGTAATCGAGTTTGCTTGCACGGATTCCAACCAACTCTTTAGTTTGTTGTTTGAAGGTCTTAAGAACTCCAGAAAGAGGAGCTACTTCGAGCCATTCTTCTTTATTCTTGTACCAGCTAACCATGCGCAAGAAGCGCGCTTTGTTTTTTGCCAATGTGAACTTCGGGAACTGTTCTTCTGAGAGCTCAAGGATATTATCGATCGAATCAAGGTCGATATCTTCATCTTCGATATCATCTATGATCAGTGCGGGTTTCTTGAGCTCAAGTAGTTCCGTATCAGTGGTGTTCAACACGTTAAGATTCCTCCTCGAACCATTTCTTTAGTGCTCGCCTTATAGCACACTCTTTTAAAAACGGAATAACCAACCTAGAAAATCCGCTGAAGTGAGCGCAGACGTGAAAAAAATAGTTTGAATTTCCGAGAGCTTACACGCCTGAACGAAATATTAAAAGAACGAGCCCGTGAAAAGCCTTCCAACTTAGGGTTACACAATCTGACCGTGCGCGTTGATGGTGCCGACGCCGATTACATTCGATCTGGAGCCGGAATTCCAAGAAGAGCGAGGCCGGTTTTCAAAGTCTTCGCAGATGCTTCGACTAGAGCCAAACGTGAGTCTTTCAGATCGCCTTCTGAAGTTCTGACAGGGCACTCTTTGTAGAAACGATTGTAGAGCTTGCATAGCTCAAGCAGATATCCCGAGATCGCGGCAGGCCGATAGCCTTCGGCAGCCTGAAGAGCGGCATAGTTGAAGCGACCCAAGTGGAACATGAGCTCCTCTTCGAACTGCGTTTCAAACTTGATATTGAACTTCGATGAGGGCCGCCCGACTTTATCAAGAAGGCTCTGGCAGCGTGCATGTACATACTGAAGATACGGTCCCGTATCACCATCAAGCTTGAGCCATTCCTCAAGCATGAACTTGATCACTGAATTTCCGTCAACATGCAGGAATCCATACTTCAAAGCCCCAAGAGTCACGTTTTGCGCAGTCTTTTGGATGTCTGCTTCGCTCCAAGTACCGTGATACTCAGCTAAATGATCAAGGATCACTTTGTCTTCCATAACTTTGCGAAGATCAGCGAGAAGAATTCCATTCAAATTACGCGACGACGCTGCAACTCCGTCAGGCGTAGTCACGGACTCATAAGATAGATGCACCGACTTGGTTGCTTGCGGGTAGCCCATAAGCTCTGCCGTCTTAAATAACTGCTGGAAATGCAAACGTTGCCGAGCATCGACGACGACAATCGAGCGAGTGACTTTTGGATCTGCAAACTTTTGACGAATGAGTTCGAGATCTTTCGTGAGATAGAGTCCGTTGCCATCGGACTTTAGGAACATCGCAAAGCCAAGATTCCACTGCGAAAGGTCGAGGCCGATCGCACCTTCTGATTTTTGGAAAAGGCCCTCTGCGTGCTTTTTCAAAACTAGCTCGCGCGATGGCTCATCGCAATCACTCTCGAAGTACCAAACGTCGAAGGGAATATCCAGCCACTCGTAGACGTCGCGCATTTGCTTTAGCGACCACTCGCGAGTGATTTTATAAAGATCGTACGCAGGGCCTTTGCGAGCTTGCAGTTGCTTGAGTACCTCGCCGATTTCAGATTTCAATTTCGCTTGTTGCTCTGGTTCTTTTGCCATTTTAACGAAGTCGTCGGATTTCGCGTAAACTTCTCCGAGCCAGTCTGCATGGCGCTCGGTAGGAAGCTTTCCGTTAAGTTGCGTCTGAATATACCAAAGTGATTTCGCAATGTGCGCGCCCATATCTCCTGGATAGGTTGCGCGAACAACATCGTGGCCTGCGTATTTTAAAATTCGGCAAATCGAATCGCCGAAGACCATGTTTCGCAAATGGCCTACGTGTAAAGCTTTGTGCGTGTTTGGTTGCGCGAACTCTACGTTGATCTTTTCTTTTTTCGCGGGATCAACCAGCGGACGTTCGAAATAATCTCCCTTTCGAATTTCGCTAAGTAAGTGCGTGCCATAACCTTGAAAATTACAGTGAAAATTTAAGTAACCGTTTACGGCTTCAACTCGCGCGATGTGAGAACCAGCGCCAAGCTTTCCGATGGATGCTGTAATCTGCTTTGCCATTTCTTCGGCGATCTTTACTGGCGATTGACGAAATTTTTTGGCGAATGAGTGCGTCGGCAATGCGGCTTGGCCGAACTTAAATTCAGGAGGCTGTGTTACTAGATGATCGATATCTTCATGGCCAATTGAAATCGGCGCTGGCAGAGCCGCACTGAAGATTTTAACAGCTTCGAGCGCAGAAGTTACGACCTGAGATAAAAACGGATCTTGCTGAATGATCATAGAAGACAATTTCTATGGCAAAGTTCGCGATGCGACAAGCAAAAGCCTCTAAATAGCCCACTGATATTGAAAGTCATTCGCATTTAGGTTGACCAGGCTACTCGGCCGATTTAGACACGAGCTATGAATATCGCATCACTCCCCGTTAACTCGCAGCAAGACTCAGTTCCAAAATCGACTCGCGGAGAAAAAATCCCGAGCAAGAAAATCATTCGTGATTTGGGCCTGAAGGTAACCAACCAACGACTTTTAATCTTAGACATCGTTCGTAACGGCTTAAGCCACTTCACCGCTCAAGATATTTTTGAAACAGTCACTGACCGTAATCCCGACATTGGATTTGCAACCGTATATCGCTTCCTTCGCACGCTTTCAGAGCAAAGCTACGTCACTGAAGTTCGTATGGGCGGGATGCCTGCGCGCTATGAGTGGGCGAGCAAACGCCATCATGATCACCTGACGTGCACATCATGTTCGGAAATTGTCGAATTCGAGAACACTGAGATCGAACGTCTTCAAGAAAAGGTAGCGAAGCAGTTTGGATTCCAACTGACTCATCACGTTCTTGAGCTTTACGGCGTCTGCCCTAACTGCCGTGCAAATCGCAAAGCATGAGTTTCCTGTTCGTCGATAAACCCGGGGGCATACCTACGCACGCAACTGAGAACGGCCCTGGCGTCGCAGTCGGCTTCGTCGAATATCTGTCATCCATTGCCGGCGAAAAACTTTATGTGAACCATCGGTTAGATAAAGGCACAACGGGCGCATTAGTGTTTGCACGCAATGAAGCTGCTGCAGCCCAGTTAGCGGAAGCTTTTACCGCGCGCGATGTTGAGAAAACCTACTTATTTATCACAGATCGAAAACTTCCCGCTACCCTTGAGTTTACCGTTAAGAGTTTTATTGAAAAGCGCGGAAGCAAATTTGTCTCCGAACACGGAGTGGCACACGGAGAAACTCACAGAGAAGCACCGGCAGAAGCGAATTCTGAAACGGGATTCCGCCTCATGCTCACTCACGAACAGTTTTCACTCTGGGAAGCTCGTCCACAAACTGGAAAGTCGCACCAGATTCGGTTACATGCCCAAGATTCTGGAATTCCTATCTTGGGTGATCAAGATCATGGGGGCACACCTTTCCCAGCACTCTGCTTACACTCACTCGAGATTAAGTTTCGGCTTGATGGAAAAGAACAAGCGCACCGCTGTCCTCCTCCGACTTTCTTCAACGATCTAAAGCTTGTTGAAAATGTTCGACTCTGCACGTGGCTTACCGCCTTTGATCGCCGATCAAGGTGGCTGGAGTCGCGCGCCCAGACTGCACAAGCTGGAAACCGCTCCGAACTTCTCGACTTGAATGCTTGGCGCGTTCTACATAACGAAGACGAAAATCTTCGCGCCGAAGTTCTCGGCGAGGTGATGGACCTGCAGTGGTTTTCAGAAGAAGCGCCAGCGAAGAATGATTGGAACGATATTCAAGAATTTTTAAAACTCACCCACGCACAAGCGTGGCGACTTCATCTGCGACACGATCGAGGGAGAAAGCCCCAAGGCGAGGATGTTTGGAACAGTCGACCCGAAGCACCAACCCGGTGGTTCATTCATGAAAATGGACTTCGATACGAAGTTCGTGCCGACACCGGTTTGTCCTCAGGGCTTTTTCTAGATCAGCGCGCAAATCGATTGTGGGTCCGCGAGAATTCTGAAAACAGATCGGTTTTGAATCTATTCTCCTATACTTCAGGATTTAGCGTCGCCGCTGCAAAAGGCGGCGCCACAAAAACGGTCAGCGTTGACTTAAGTAAAAATTTTCTTGAATGGTCGAAGAGAAATTTTGCGCTCAATGAGATCCCAATTGAGACGCATGAATTTCGAGCCATGGATACTCGCGAATATTTAAAATGGGCGAAGAAGAAAGCTTTGAGCTTTGATTTAGTTATTTGTGATCCACCCTCATTTTCTCGCTCAGACAAAGGCGTCTTTCGCATAGAAAAAGATCTAGGCGCTTTGCTCTCATCCGTTGCAGATGTCACCAAACCAGGCGGAGCCGTTCTATTCTGTGCGAACTACGAGGGTTGGTATGGCACGAATGATTTTAGAGAAGCTATTCAGGCCGAGATCAAACAACAAAAACTTCCGCTCACACTTTCGATAAAAAAATGGGCGGAACTTCTTCCACCCGATCTCGATTTCGAATTACCTGGCGAAGCTCGGCTGATGAAAAGCTTGCTTCTTGAAAAGCTCTGATTACTTTTCTGGTTTATTTTTCTTTAGAGTGCTCAGCAGTAACTACAGTGTGGATGTTTCCGCGCACAGTGAAATCACCAATGACTTCGATTTTCCAAGGATCCAAAAGATCGATAAGATCCTGAATAATATTGTTGGTCACATCTTCGTGAAAAACTTTTTTGTCTCTGAAGCTATTGATGTAAAGCTTAAGTGATTTTAATTCGACGCAAAATTTATCTGGAACGTACTTAATCCGGATTGTCGCAAAGTCAGGAAAGCCGCTGCGAGGACAAACACACGTAAATTCAGGACAGCTGAACTCAATCGTATAACGGCGCACGAGCGTTCGGTTTTCAAAGCGCTCGAGTTTACTTTGTTCGATAGCGATTTCACCGTAGAGTTTTTCGCCGCTCATGATTTTCTCCTTCTTTATTTTTTCTGTTCCATCAGGCGTGTTAATAGTCTTTCTGGGTTTTTAGCCGATCGTATACAATAAAGCGCCATCAAAGTTCGCTGTTCTTCTTCGGTCAAATCGCCATGGCGCCCAGTGCGCTTTAGGCGGTCTTGATAGATGTGATAAAGCGAAATTGCGGCTGCAACCGAGATGTTGAAACTTTGCACGAAACCTAACATCGGTATGATCACAGCCTGGTCACAAAGTTCGAGCATTTCTTTTGAAACACCATCTTTTTCGTTTCCAAAAACAATCGCAGACGGCTGGCTCCAATCGATCTCACCTATAGGTACCGCGGCATCTAGATGAGTCGCATAAATTTTGTAGCCGCGCGCTTTCAGATCTTGTGCGCATTCATTTGAAGACTGCCAGCGAGTGACGTCTAACCACTTGTCGGCACCTTGAGTCACTCGGTTTGCAGATTTGAATCGTTCACTTAATTCGACCACGTGAACAGATTGAAGCCCGAGCGCTTCACTACTTCTCATCACGGCGCTCACATTACCACGGTCGTAAATATTTTCGAGTACCGGCACGATAGAATAAGTGCGCTGAGAAACAACCGTTTTGATTCTTGCTAATCGTTCCTCAGTTAAAAACGGGCTTGCGAGTTCCAACACCTGCGCAGGTGTTATCTCGAGCGAGCCGATTTTTAGAGTTTTATCGTGCGGAAAACGATTTTTCATGCGGCTTGTTACTTAGCCTACTTTGCCTGGAAAGCACAGGCCTTATGAAAAAAGATCTTGGAGCGCTTCACTCAGTTCGGGATGCGCAAACTTGAAGTTCGCGGTCTGCAATTTGCCTGGTAAGACAAGTGCGCCGCCCAAGAGGATATCCGCAAGCTCGCCGAGTGCTAAACGCAATGCGATTGCCGGAACAGGAACCATTGCTGGTTTACCGAGTGTTTTTGCGAGCGCGATTGTGAAGTCTGCATTTCTTGCTGGCCTCGGCGCGACAGCGTTGATCGGACCGCTCCATTGAGATTCGTTAACTGCGCTCAGATAAATTTGAATGAGATCATCAATGTGAATCCAGCTCATCCACTGTCGCCCCGATCCGAGTTTTCCGCCGAGTCCACGTCGAAACATCGGCAAAAGCTTTTTCATCGCACCACCATCGGGGCCGATGACTATGCCAGTGCGAACGTAAATAACTCTTGCGCCAACGCTTAAGAACATTTGCGCTGCATTTTCCCAATCGCGCACGAGGCGACCTAGAAAGTCTGTTGCGCCGCTACTCTCCTCGGTTAAAACTTCATCTTGGCGGTCTCCATAAAAACCGACAGCTGATGCCGAGACAAAAAGTTTGAGTGTCTTTGGCTCTTGCCCGGCAAATCGCTCAAACAGCATTTCTGTACTTTTAACTCGGGAATCATGAAGGATCTTTTTTCGGTGTTTGCTCCAACGCGAATCGGCGATCGGCTCACCGAGCAGATGGATGACAGCCTCAACGCCTTCTTCGCAGCCTTCGGGCAAAGGAGCTTGAGCGTCGGGCCAAAGAACGCATTTAACTTGCGAAGGCAGCTTCTGAGCAGCCCGTGCAACATCACGCACTGGTGCTACGACCTCAAAGTTTTTAGCGCAAAGAGCCTGCACTAGTTTCGAACCTATAAATCCTGTTGCGCCAGTTACCATTATTCTCATCACGGCCCATTCTCTCTCTATAAACAATGGAGGTTCAATGTTCTTAAGTTAGGGGTGACAGTTAGGTGCGACACATAAAGGTTTAAGACACCTTGAACCAAGGCCTAGGTTAGTGTACTATGTCACTGAACTTATTAGATTTTTAACAATATCTTAACGTTCATTGAGTCTTGAATGATGGGAGTCATGGCATGTACACTGAATCACAAATCGAAAATAATTTTGGCTTAAGTCAGAGCGAAAAGGATATGAGCAACATGAGTGACGACACAGCCCTACCCCAAATGCAAAAGCTTGCCGAACAAGTTGGCGAGTTCATCCACTACTGGGGATTTAAAAGGATTCACGGAAAAATTTGGACTCATCTTTTTCTGGCAAAGCAACCACTCGACGCCGCGGATTTGGTTCGCGAGATGAAAATTTCAAAAGCATTAGTGAGCATTTCACTACGTGAACTCTTAGATTTCGAAGTCGTCTTCGAGGCGGGAAAAAGTGCGCGCGGCACAAATCTGTATCGCACCAACCCCGACATCCTCGCTGTCATTTTGAAAGTTCTGAGAGAGCGTGAGAAGAAGATGCTTTATGAAGTGCGAACTGCGTTTGAGCTTTTAGGTGCTGCACCTCACGATCAACGTGAGAAAGCTGGAATTAGTCCAAAGCGCATCACACAACTGAGTACGCTAATTCAGAACGCAGAGACGAGCCTTGAAAGTGTCATTGCGCTGAAGTCGGTCGACTTCGGTCCGTGGCGCGACGCCTTTCTGACGGAACCTGAGAGCGAAGCGCAACCGGGCCCTGTCCCACCTGTCGCAGTATCGTAAACGTTTTTTTAATGGGCATTTAGTTCCCGATTCATTTGCTGAAATAGCGGATAAATGGATCCTATTTGAGGTGGAAAACCCCATTTGACTTTACGAGAAGCGAGCGGATGAATGTACGTATGAGCCAATCTCAAACAGAAGTCGTGCCACCTGAACTCGAGGATGTCGCCAATCAAATCGGCGTCTTCATAGAGTATTGGGGCTTCAAGAATGTCCTTGGGCGAATCTGGGCGCATTTATTTCTCGCCTCGAAGCCTTTAGATGCAGGCCAGATCATGGACCGTCTAAAAATTTCGAAAGCGCTCACGAGCATGTCGCTCTCCGAGCTATTGCAATTCGAAGTCATCCAGGTTGCAGGAAAAGGCGAGCGCGGATCGGTACTTTACAAAGCCAATACGGATTTGATTGCCGTGATCAGCAATGTTCTTCGAAGCCGCGAACGTAGAATGCTCTGTCGTACTTCGGCAGCGGCAAAAAATTTAAAAGCTCTTCCCGCAGATAAACGAAAAACCGTGGAACTCGATCCGAGTCGAGTGAATTGCTTGATCAATATGATCGAGCAGGCAGAGAATTGTCTCGACGGTTTCTTAGCTATGAGCAAAGTAGATTTCTCAAGCCTTAGTGACTTTTCTCAGCTTCTAACGCCGACACCAGAAAAAGCCTAGTAGATTGCTGACGGATTTTTCGCCAAGTCACGTGTGATATTTTTTTGATGTGCCTCGAGCGTGCCACCACCGATTTCTAGCAGCTTCGAATCTCTCCACAAACGCTCAACGACATACTCACCGACATATCCATATCCGCCCAGAACTTGAATTCCCCGGTCTGCGATATTCTTTGCAAGCGTTGTCGTGAGAAGTTTCACGCCGTCTGAGTCCAATCGATTTCCCGCTTTATCGAGACGCATTTTGCGAGCTGTTTCGTAAACATACGCGCGACCACCGCGAAATTCTGCATAGCTCTCGGCGATGTGGCGTTGAATTTGACCGAAGTGACTTAAGGGTTTACCGAAGGAATGGCGTTCGTTTGCATATCGGTTCATGATTTCAAGCGAGCGACGTGCAATACCAATCGCTTGTGCCGCAAGAGTGAGTCGCTCGATTTCTAAGTTTCGCATCATGTGGTGAACAGCTCCACCCTCTTGACCGACGAGATTTGCAACAGGCACTTCGCAATTGTTAAAAACGAGCTCAGCCGTATTCGAAGCACGCATTCCAGTTTTGTCGCGAATCTTTTGGCCAACGAGATAGCCCGGCATTCCTTTTTCAACGATGAAAGTGGAAAGTTGCGGTCGGCCATCTTTCTCACCAGTTTTCGCGTACAACCAAACAACGTCGGCCGCAGTTCCTTGTTCGTCGATACAACCATTGGTGATCCACATTTTTTGACCGTTGATGATGTACTTGTCGCCCTCGCGCTTTGCAGTTGTCTCGAGTGCCAAGACATCTGTTCCAATTCCAGGTTCCGACATCGCCATCGCACCGATGTGTTCGCCTGAGCAAAGTTTTGGAAGTAAGCGTTTCTTTTGTTCTTCGCTGCCGTTAATCGCAAGGTTATTCACGCACAACATAGAATGCGCTAAATACGCGAGACAAAATCCAGGATCAGATGCCGATAATTCCTCGTGAACGATGACAGCAGCAAGCGGATCCATGCCCGAACCGCCGTATTGATCAGGAACCGTTAGTCCGAGGAGGCCGAGCTCACCAGTTTTTTTAAAAAGCGCTAAATTGAATTGTTCTTTTCGATCGTACTCATGAGCTTGGGGCTCAACTTCGGCTTCAACAAACGACCGAACTGTTTCGCGAAGCATTTTATGTTCTTCGGTTGGATTATAAAGATCGAAATCGCGCCAGCTAGAATCGCCCATGGAGTTACCTCTCGAAATCTTGAAGCTTTCGAGAGGCAACGTATCGTTTAGACGCCCCAATTGTCTAAATATAACGCAGGGCGCGCCCTGCCATAAATTTTTTCAGTCGTGTCTTAAGAGCATCCCATCGAGTTCCCGCAATTCATACAACGATAACAGCTGCCATTCCTTACGGTAACGTGCCCGCAGGTACTACACATCGGTGCATCACCCATTAGTTTGGAGAACTGAGCATTCAGCGGGTCAGTGCTTTGATTTGTGTTTTGATCTGAAGGAATCGCCGCTTTCACCATCGGCAAATACAACTGATCAATTTCAACATTCGAGCGACGTTCTGTTTCAACGTGTTCCTGACCGCGACGAGTGATCGCAAGATCTTCCATCGCAGGCTTCACGTGTACGAAATCAGTTTTACCGAGGTATTCCATACCAAGTACGCGGAAGACATAGTCGAGAATACTCGTCGCCGTTTTGATATTGGGATGATCAACTAAGCCCGCTGGTTCAAAACGCGTGAAGGTAAACTTCTCGACGTAATCTTCCAAAGGCACGCCGTACTGAAGCCCCATAGATACTGAAATCGCAAAACAATTGAGAAGGCTTCTTAGGGTCGCGCCCTCTTTATGCATGTCGATGAAAATTTCTCCGAGGCGGCCGTCATCGTATTCACCAGTTCGAAGGAAAATCTTGTGGCCCGCAACAGTCGCTTCGATCGTGAGACCTTTTCTCTTCTGCGGCATCTTACGCTTTCGCGCAGGAGCTAAACCGATCGCACTCGCAACGGCTTCTTCCAATTCACTCTGTGAGTAAAGTAGTGGTTCGCCCTCAGCATTGACGGACGCATCTTTTGATTTTCTATCGCCGCTTTTTCCGCTTAATGGCTGACTGATTTTGGATCCGTCACGATAAACGGCAACGGCCTTTAGGCCTAAACGCCAAGATTCGAAATAAAGTTCTTTGATGTCACTCACAGTGGCTTCGTTAGGAACGTTGACCGTCTTGGAAATTGCTCCACTTAAAAACGGTTGTGCTGCAGCCATCATGTGAACGTGAGCGAAAGGCGCGATAAATCGCTCGCCCTCGGGTCCGCACTTATTTGCGCAATCAAAAACCGCCAAGTGCTCTTCGCGAAGATGAGGCGCACCTTCAAGCATCATCCGCCCGCAGATCACCCGCGATGCATCGTGGACTTGGTTGTCGTTGAAGCCGATTATTGCGAGAACGGCTTTTCCTTCTATGTTTTCTTTTGTCAGGCCGAGCCGAGCAAGCCCTTCATCTCCTAGAACCCAAGGCGAAATCGCTGCGTTCAAATCGAATGCACCCGGGAGTGCAGTCGAGATTTTTGCAAGATCGACTTCGTTAAGTCCACGCTTCATCAGACTTTCGCGATTGATGTGTGGTGAATTTTCCAGCGACATTGTACCGACAGCATATTCCACTATCTCGGTAATCTGCTTTTCCGTGTAACCCAAAGTTTTAAGAGCCTTGGTAACGGACTGGTTTACGATCTTGAAATATCCGCCACCAGCTAATTTTTTAAATTTCACGAGTGCAAAGTCAGGTTCGATACCAGTCGTATCGCAATCCATGAGTAGCCCGATAGTTCCTGTTGGAGCTAGAACAGTCGCTTGCGCATTTCGAAAACCGTGAGCTGAACCGAGCTCGATGACTTCCTTCCAGATTGTACGCGCTTCACTTAAAATTTCGCGTGGCACGTTTTCTGAATTAATTTGATCAAGAGCATCTGCATGTTGTCTCATTACTCGCAGCATGACCTCAGCGTTCGGTGCATACCCATCAAACGCGCCTTTGGCTTGAGCCATTTCAGCGCTCGTTCGAAACGCTTCACCGTGCATAACAGCAGTCAGGGCACCCGCCCACGCAAGCGCCTCAGGGCTGTCGTAAGGAATGCCTTTAATCATCAGAAGAGTTCCAAGATTCGCAAACCCAAGTCCAAGCGGACGATACTGATGCGAGTTAGCTGCAATTTGTTCAGTTGGATAGCTCGAGAAATCGACTAAAATTTCTTGAGCGGTAAATAAAATTCGAGCGGCGTACCGGTAGGCTTCAACATCAAAAGTACCGTCGTCGCGAAGAAATTTTACGAGGTTAAGTGAGGATAAGTTGCAGGCCGTGTCGTCTAGAAACATATATTCTGAGCACGGGTTACTGCCGTTAATGCGGCCCGTGTTCGCGCACGTGTGCCACTTCTGAATCGTGGAATCAAACTGCACGCCCGGATCAGCACACGCCCATGCCGCCTCGGCAACTTGCTGCCAAAGTTCACGAGCCTTGAAAGTTTTTATAATATGACCATCTGTCCGCGCAGTTGTATGCCATTCACCATCGCGGTGGACTGCATCCATAAATTCATCAGGAATACGAACGGAGTTATTCGAGTTCTGTCCTGAAACCGTTTTGTACGCATCACCGTTGAAGTCGTTCGAATAACCTGCAGCGACGAGTGCTGCGACTTTTTTCTCTTCGCGAACTTTCCAGTTAATAAATTCTTCGATTTCTGGATGGTCCATGTCCAGAGAAACCATTTTTGCTGCTCTACGAGTCGTGCCACCCGACTTAGTCGCACCTGCGCCCCGATCTAAAACCTCAAGGAAGCTCATCAATCCGGAGCTGAGCCCCCCGCCCGAGAGTTTTTCCATGGCGCCGCGGATTTTTGAAAAGTTCGTCCCTGTTCCAGAACCATACTTAAAAATTCGCGCTTCATTTTTTGCGAGATCAAAGATCGACATCAGATCATCATCGACGCTCTGAATGAAACATGCCGAGCATTGAGGATGTTCGTACGCATTTTCAGTCGGCACGGCTCGACGAGCTTTAAAATCCCAGTGGAAATTTCCACCTGAACCAATTATGCCGTACTCATGATAAAGCCCGCAGTTAAACCACACCGGGCTATTGAATGCGCCTTTTTGCTGAATCAAGATGTGCACGAGTTCTTTTTCAAACTGTTCAGCATCGTCAGCGGTGGCAAAGTAACCACCAAACTCTTCGCCTGCTTTACGAATCGAATGCGCAACACGATGAACGAGTTGCTTCACCGACGTTTCATGACCCGTTTTCGGTACACCAGCTTTACGAAAGTATTTGCTGACCGCGATGTCGGTTGCCAGTTGGCTCCAACCTTCCGGCACCTCAATGCCTTCCATCGAAAAAACTTTTTTGCCGTCGGCGCCCGCAATCTGACTTGATCGCTTGACCCATTTCACTTGTTTGTATGGATCTTCAGTTTGGCCAACGAAGTATGGTTTAAACTTCGCGCCCAGCTTTTTTTGGTTGGATTTGTTTTTGGATTTTGTGGCTGTAGAAGAGTTCCCTGATGAATTCTGCATTGATGTTTCCCCTGGTTGCGTAAGACTAGGACAACACAATCGGTGCCCCTATATCTAGTGGTCTCCCAAAATCTAGACCCTACATCTAGTATTCTAAAGCCAAAACTGCCCTTTAAACCCGCAAAAACCCATACTTCGGCCCAGCCGTATCAACTTAAGCCGCACCCTCCCTACCAAACGGTGCGCCTCCGTCATCGTGGGTCCCGCTGCCTTTGGCATACACCCACATCTGAGGTAGCTCACCCGCAGCAAACGTTATGTTGCGCAGCCTTCTGCCCCTCGATAAATTGGGTGAAATGAACAACCCGATTTATCTCGATCACCACGCCACCACACCCTGCGACGCCGACGTTTTGCAGGCGATGCTTCCCTATTTTAGCGAGCATTTTGGTAATCCGATGAGTGGCTCACACTCCTTCGGCTGGAAAGCCCAGTCCGCAATTGAACGCGCACGCAAACAAGTCGCAGATCTTATTGGCGCAGATCCAAACGAAATCGTCTTCACTTCCGGCGCAACTGAAAGTGTACACCACGCAATTTTCGGAGCACTCACTGAGCGCGGCTCAAACTCACACGTTATTACGACACCGACTGAACACAAATGTGTACTCGAAGCGTGCAGACGAGCCGAGCGCTTAGGTCACCAAGTGACGTGGCTGAAGGTGAATCAGTTTGGCGAGCTTGATCTGGGTGAACTAGAAAAATCGATTCAACCCAACACAGCTCTCATTTCGTTAATGCATGCGAATAATGAAGTCGGAACTTTTCATCCGATCAACGAAGTCAGTGCCGTCGCAAAAAAACATAACGTCCTTTTTCATGTGGACGCAGCACAAACATGTGGTCGCCACCCAATTAACGTTCGCGATCCAAACATCGATCTACTCTCGATTTCCGCGCACAAATTCTATGGACCCAAAGGTGTCGGCGCAATTTTTGTGAGACAAACGCAGCCGCGCGTTCATATCCAACCTTTCATGCCGGGAGGCGGGCAAGAGCGCGGTCATCGTGGCGGAACCGTCAACGTTCCGGCCGTCGTTGGCCTAGGTGTTGCGGCCGAAAAGGCTAAGGCGTTAATGGGGGAAGAAACTCCGCGCCTA
Source organism: Bdellovibrionales bacterium (assembly GCA_031416685.1). Lineage (GTDB taxonomy): Bacteria > Bdellovibrionota > Bdellovibrionia > Bdellovibrionales > JAMPXM01 > JANOUF01. The sequence goes on along the minus strand of JANOUF010000362.1, from coordinate 678 downwards.
CAAATGCTCCGTGACCGAATGATTCGCGAACTTACATCGCAGCCAGAAATTACGCTAAATGGTCATCCGACTAATCGACTTTGCAATAATGTAAACATCACGGTCGATGGCATTTCCGGAGATCAAATTCTGCTGACACTCCACAATGTCGCGTTCAGCACGGGCTCTGCCTGCAGCTCCGGCTCAGGCGAAGTGAGCCATGTGCTAAAAGCCATGGGTACTCTTCACTCGAACACCGCCACTACCATGCGTTTCGGGCTGGGTCGCACAACCACTGAGGCCGAGGTGGATTCAGTTTGTAAAAGGCTCATCGCCGCTGTTCAAAAAGCGCGAAAGCAGCTATAATTAGGATCTCATAGGGAGAGATTTATGATTCAGGTAAGTGAAAACGCAGCTCATCAGATCACTCGTTTGAAAACCGATGATCCAGCAGTGCGTGAAACTGAATCGTTCTTACGCGTAAAAGTTGTTGCCGGCGGCTGCTCAGGCATGTCGTACAAACTCGATTTCGATAAAACTCTGACTGAACAAGATAAAATTTTTGAACAGCACGGCACTAAAGTTGTTATCGACAAGAAAAGTCTTCTTTACGTCGCCGGTATGACACTTGATTTTGAAGGTGGACTGAACGGAAAAGGTTTTATTTTTTCCAATCCAAATGCATCGAAGACCTGCGGC
>JANOUF010000361.1:0-4727 GCA_031416685.1 Bdellovibrionales bacterium | reverse complement strand
CGGTAATGACGGTCACTAGATCGGTGATCGCCTTCTCTGATTCCATAGTCAGATCATCCGAGTTTGTCTTAAACATATCTGCACTATCGAGTTTGTAAGACTCTGGCAGTTGTTGGCCCGCTGGCGCAGCCACTGGTGCAGCTTCTGCAACCAACTTGCTTTCAGTTTTGCATGTCGGGCCGATAGACCAATTTAAACCTGCATACACTCGCCAGTCAGGACCACCGAGTGATTTATCGAGTTGAGTTGTTGCACCGAAATGAAGTGCCATGTTTTCGCTTGCGTCGTGTTTAAAACCAAGAAGACCTTCAAGCGAATTCATGCTGCGATCGGTATCTTGACTGATTTCTTTTGCAACTTGGCTTCCATAAATTTCAGTGATGATTTTTGTGTCGATCGAAGCAATCAAGTAACTTGCAGCTACTGAGTAAATCCATTGATCACGCATCGGTGCAAACGGACTTGCTAATATCGCATTGCCAGGATTCCGTTTTCTGTAACCGCCGTTTACGCCCAGGGCCCATTTTTTACTTAACACTGTGTCGGCTGCGATTTCAAAGTTCCAAGTTATGCCTGGGTCAGTGCCCATGAACGGGTTGTCTTCAATCAAATTTTGATTGAGTGAAACGATGCCGGCCACGCCGCCATTTTCATCGCCAACAAAACGATACTTTGTGTTCGCTTTAATTTCCGTAGCACCTTCATCTTCAAACGCAGATACGAAGTAGTTATCTTTGACTTCTTGATTGAGCACGAAAGGAATATTGAAGCCCACATCCCAGCGATCCGTAATACCTGTGCCGATGCTGAGATCCGCGCCGAGTACGCGGTCGTTTCGTTTTTGACCAGCGATGACTAAGCTATTTAGGTTTTGGCTATAGGTTAAGCTGTTTGCTGCGTAGTTAATGAAAAAGCCCCCGTTGATGTAGCAGGGCTTCAAAGTTTCTGATGAATGTACGGTTACGAAATCCAACCCGCTGGTGGTTGGATTAAAGTTTTGATAATCAGTTCCGCAAATGTTTGCATGCGCGTGCGAACTTACCAATGTTGCCGTGACGAAGATGAGTCGCTTCCACATTTTCTAGTTCTTCTTGTTCGGGTTGCAGCTTGTTGCGTTCCCGGTAGTTTTGAGCGTGTATCCAGCTTCGCAAGCGTTCAACACGCAAGGCCCCTTCTTGTAATTGTCGCAATTGCGAAGGCCGGTGCCGTGCTCTCGAGTACAAGCAAACTTTTCGCCGGGTTGGCACTCAGGTGTTGCCGTACAAACGCCGTCGGTCAACGTGAACCCGTCATCGCAAGTTGTGACGTTACAAGGAGTGTGACCTTGACCGTTCTCGTAGCACATCATTTGGCCTTGGCCAGAGTTAACTTGGCAGTTTGATGCGGATCCCGGAGTACATTTGTCTTCCGTACAAACTCCGTTGTTGAGAGTGTTACCTCTCGAGCAAGCGATGAAGACGCACTCGCCGTAGCCGGTACCATTTGCGTTGCAGGTTTTCTCGCCGATACCGCGATCGAAGTCGCAAGTTACCGAGCTGCCAGGAGAACATTCTTGTTCGACGCAAACTCCACTAATGAGCGTGTAGCCTGCCGAGCATTGGTTTAATTCACATGATCCCCAGCTGCTTCCGAAAGCGCTGCAAGTTTGGAATCCACTTCCAACACCTGATGTGCAAGGTCGAATCGTGAGTGGGTCACATTCATTAGCGACGCATGTACTGCCTTGTTCGTTATATCCAGGTTTACAACCGGTTGCTACACACTCGCCGTAACCAGAACCGGCGGCATTACAAGTTTCTGCACCGTACGTTGTAGTCGTATCGCATGAACGATGCGAGTCAGGTTCACACACTGGAGTTGGCGAAGGAGTTGGCAATTCAGGATCCGGTGTCGAGGTTGGTGTTGGAGTTGGCGTAGGAGTTGGAGTCGGCGACTCTGGATCAGGAGTTGGAGTTGGCGATGCAGGATCTGGTGTTGGAGTTGGTGTCGGCGTTGACTCTCCGCCACCACCTTCAGATGGAACGCACAATCCGTTTATTTCCGAGTAGCCAGTTAAGCAATCCGTAGCCGAGCACGGTCCATAGCCAGAACCATTTGCAGCGCAGGTCATTTCGCCTTGGCCAAATGGAACTACGCAGTTTGCAACTTGGTTGGGCGTACAGCTAACAGGCACGCAATTGAAAACTTGATTCATGTATCCAGGGTTACAGCTTTCGTACAAACAAAGGTCTGGAATTCCCGGCCGCGGTTGTATGCACCGAATTCCAGAACCTGTGGCGTCACTGCACGGTTGCGTGAGTCCGTTTACGCAAGCGTTGTAAACTTGTGCGGAAATTCCTGCGATGAGGTTGGCTGGCGCTTCTTTCATTTTTACGCGAGCACAGTTTTGGAAGGCAGCAAAAAAGACGACAGCAACAGAGATCGCAATCGCAATGACCTTTTTATTAATCACAAGTTTTTCCTCGGGGTTAGCTTTGTGTAAATAGGATGCTTGGTAACCCGAGAAAGTTTGATTGAATTGATTTAAACAAGACCGTAACTAGACCGATCTCATTTATTCAGTTCGCCACTTTAAAATGACTGCAGCACAGGTAAAAAGAATGGCTGCGCACGCGACGGCAACCTTTGACGTGCTTTGTGTGAGAATCGCCCAAATAGCTAGACCAATATAGAGAAACGGTTGGGCAGTGTAGAAGAGAGTATTCATTGCCGTTGTACTCTTCTTTCGTGCTTGCACACGCATGTCGAGAATGAACGCGCCACATCCGATTAGAATGAACGAAAGCATAATGGCAAGAGGAGACGGCCGTGGCGTAAGAAGTGCGTATGCAGCTGCGCCGAGACACACGAACGGTTTTGATTCGTAAATTACTTTTTCTGTATTCATTGCTCTACCCAGTTGAATTTATCTGAAACATTAACTCACTTTCACAATTCAGTCAGGTTCAGCCAAAGAGCCCATAGACGATCGTCTAGGACTCGCGCTCGTCGGGTTACGACCGCTGCGCTTAGCCTCAATACTTAGACCCATGAAAAAATCAAAAAATCAAAGTGGCCTTTCGGCCGCTATCATCGCTATTTGCTCTATATTCTTTATTTCCTGCGCGGGTTCTTCAGAGAGTGTGTCTACCGAGATGGTTGAGCCAACTGTGGCTGGATCAACTCCAAAACCAAAACCGACACCGCGTCCATCGGCAACACCAACTCCTCGTCCTTCAGCTACTCCGACGCCAGTACCGACAGCGACTCCGGCACCAACTAGTAAAGTGTTTGGCGTCACTATGGATTCGATTGCGAACATCGACGAAACGGTTTTGGCATTGAGTAAATTTGCAGTGAGGCCGACAGCTCGGATCGTTTTTGATGAGTGGGTTGCGGCTTCCTATTACACAAATGCTGTTGGCAAAGTAGCAGCAGTAAGCACCGTGATGGGTGAGCTTCTCGATTCTTACTACGTCAAAGACTATACTCTTGCACAATATTCCGCACGTACGCGCGAGTACCTGTCAGCACTCGGGTCAAAAGTTCAGATCTGGGAAATTGGAAATGAAATTAACGGCGAGTGGCTCGGCGCCATTCCAGACGTCGTCGCAAAAATGACATCTGCTTACGACATTGTGGATGCGGCTGGCGGAAAAACCGCTTTGACTCTCTACTATAATAAAGATTGTTGGATGTACCCGACAGAAGAAATGTTTGCGTGGGCCGAGAAGAATGTCCCAGCACGAATGAAGACTGGCCTCGATTATATTTGGGTCAGCTACTATGAAGATGACTGCAATGGGCTTCAGCCAGATTGGCCGGCTGTGTTCAATCGCTTGGGTGAAATGTTTCCGAACTCAAAAATGGGTCTCGGAGAAACGGGCACGACAAATGCCTCGCTCAAGGCCACCTACATCAACCGTTATTACAATATGACCATCAACCACCCACGATACGTAGGCGGCTATTTCTGGTGGTACTTCATTCAAGACATGGTGCCTTGGACCAAGCCACTTTGGTCAACGCTCAACACTGCCGCGCAGTGATTGAGAGCTGCTGAAATCGGTGGAGTACCGAACTGTTCTTTCTCGTAGTGCTCCATCGAATTCAGTATTCGCACTGCGGTTGTGCCATCGCCGTACGGATTCAGTGCTAGTGGCAAACCTTCAAAATTTTCTGAGAGAGTATGGAGTGCGGATTCAACAATCCGCTCCTCATCACAACCAATCAGTTTTGCAAACCCAGCAGCGACACCTTCTGGACGCTCGGTCGTATCGCGAATCACCAAGATTGGTTTTTTAAGCGTCGGGGCTTCTTCTTGTACCCCTCCCGAATCGGTAATAATCAGATCAGCCGCGCTTAGCAGCTCAACAAATCCGACATAGCCAAGTGGATCACAAAGCATGATTCGTGGATGCGAGCCAAGCAGACGTCGCACCACGTTCTTTACAGCCGGGTTTGGATGTACAGGGACCACGATGCAAGTATCTTCTCTATGATCCAGGATTCGAATCAGAGCTCGGCAGATTCCTTCGAGGGTATCGCCATGATTTTCCCGGCGATGAGTGGTCACTGCTATAAGTTTTTTTCCTTCGATGAAATTTTTGATTTGTGACGGCAGGCGGTCGATTGCTGGCACATCATTTTTTTGAATTCGATCAAGCGTGTAGTGAAGAGAATCGATCGCTGTGTTGCCAACGACATAGATGCTTTCCGGGCTGACGTTCTCTTTTAATAATGCGTCT
>JANOUF010000360.1:0-6077 GCA_031416685.1 Bdellovibrionales bacterium | reverse complement strand
AAGCTCTGGTCGAAGACTCAAGTTCGTGCTACTTCTTCCACATCCAAATAAATGCACGGGCGCATTGAGTGCCCTCTTGAAAAAAGTGTTCCTGCTTCTCGAGAAGGAGCTTCCGTATGTCTGAAATTTCCTCTGAATTTTTCTCCGAATTTTCATGGAACGCCCTTGAACGTCATGATGATTTCGTTCACCGCCATATCGGCCCAGCCGATTCCGATGTCCGAGTGATGCTGAGTGAACTTAAACTAAAATCTCTTGATGAACTCGTTGATCGCACGATTCCGGCATCGATTCGCCTCAAGGGAAAATTAAATCTGCACGAACCACGTCGCGAATTTGAAATGCTTGCGATGGCTCGCGAGCGTGCTTCGCAAAATAAAGTCTTTAAAAATTTCTTAGGTCTCGGTTATTACGGAACGATCACCCCGCCTGTGATCTTGAGAAACGTTTTTGAAAACCCAGGCTGGTATTCTGCGTACACACCTTACCAAGCGGAAATCGCGCAAGGTCGTCTCGAAGCGCTTTTGAATTTCCAAACGATGATCATGGATTTAACCGCGATGCCGATTGCCAATGCATCCTTGCTTGATGAAGGAACTGCGGCCGCTGAAGCAATGGCGATGAGTTTCAACGACTCGAAGAAAAAAACGGCGAGCGTGTATTTCGTTTCGAACGATGTCCATCCACAAACTCTCGAGGTCCTCCGTACGCGTGCGTTGCCTTTAGGAATTGAGCTCGCTGTTGGCGACGCGCAAAAATTTGAATTTGACGATCGTGTGTTCGGCGCACTCGTTCAGTACCCAGGATCCAGCGGCAAAGTTGAAGACTATCGAAATTTTATTGAGAAAGCTCACTCTGCAAAAACGTTCGTTACGTTCGCCGCCGATTTACTTGCATTGACGCTGCTGACACCTCCAGGAGAACTTGGCGCTGATATCGTAATTGGTTCAAGTCAACGGCTCGGCGTTCCTATGGGATTCGGCGGTCCGCATGCTGCGTACATGTCGACTCGTGAAGAGTTCAAACGCTCGATTCCTGGTCGCATTGTTGGCGTTTCTGTTGACTCACAAAATCGCCCTGCACTTCGCTTGGCGCTGCAAACTCGCGAACAACATATCCGTCGCGAGAAAGCGACGAGCAATATCTGCACGGCACAAGTTCTACTCGCCGTGATGGCAGTCATGTATGGCACTTATCATGGGCCGCAAGGTCTGCGCCGGATCGCCATGCGCACACATCGTTTGGCTTCAACTTTTGCCGAAGGGCTTCGGCAAGCAGGTGTGAGCATTCGCGCTCAAAATTTCTTTGATACTGTTGAATTCAGTTTGAATGAGACGGCGGATGCAGTGGTCAGTCGTGCCGCTCAGGCTGGAATCAACATCCGAAAAGTTAACGATAAAACCTTGAGTGCTGCGTTTGATGAGACTCACTCTCCCGAAGATATTGAGGCGCTTTGGAAGGTTCTCACTGGAAAAACTTTGAGCTTCACTCAATTCGTGCAGTCAGCTCCAGATGCTATACCCTCGGCGCTTCGCCGCACTTCGAAGTTTATGACCGCGAAAGTTTTCAATATTTATCACTCCGAGACCGAGATGATGCGTTATATGCAGCGGCTCCAAGATAAAGATTTGAGCCTCGTTCACTCGATGATTCCTCTCGGTTCTTGCACGATGAAATTAAACTCGACAGCGGAAATGATCCCCGTGACTTGGCCTGAGTTTGGCGGTCTTCATCCGTTTGCCCCACTTGATCAAGCGCAAGGATTTTTGAAATTGATTCGAGAATTGGAAACATGGCTAGCGGAACTGACTGGGTTTGCAGCTGTTTCAGTTCAGCCAAATTCAGGCGCGCAAGGTGAATACGCAGGCCTTCTCACAATTCGTGCGTATCACGAAAGCCGCAGCCAAGCCCACCGCACCGTTTGCTTAATCCCAGCCTCTGCGCACGGGACAAATCCAGCGAGCGCTGTGATGGCAGGAATGAAGGTCGTTGTTGTTGCGAGCGATTCAAACGGCAACGTGGATATTGAAGATCTTCGCAAAAAAGCTTCTGAACACTCAACGAACCTGTCGTCGCTTATGATCACTTATCCTTCTACGCACGGTGTGTTTGAAGAGGGCATTCGCGAGATTTGCGAGATCATTCATCAAAATGGTGGCCAGGTTTATATGGACGGAGCAAACTTCAACGCTCTCGTTGGACTTGCGAAGCCTGGAGAGTTTGGTCCTGACGTTTGTCATTTAAACTTACATAAAACATTCTGTATTCCGCACGGTGGTGGCGGACCTGGTGTTGGGCCAATCGGTGTTCGAGAACACTTAAAGCCGTATCTTCCTGGTCACAGCCTGGCTCGTGAAGCAGGTGGCGCGACGACCGCAGTGTCTGCAGCTCCGTGGGGAAGTGCTAGCATCCTCCCAATTTCTTGGGCGTACATTGCGATGATGGGTGGCTCTGGTTTAACGAAAGCCACGCAAGTTGCGATTCTAAATGCCAACTACATAGCGTTTCGTTTGAGTACTCACTACCCGATTCTTTACAAAGGTAAAAACGGCTTAGTCGCTCACGAATGTATTCTTGATTTACGTCAGCTAACAGCAACGAGCGGAGTTAGTGTTGAGGATGTCGCAAAACGTTTAATGGATTACGGATTCCACGCGCCAACAATGTCATGGCCAGTGACTGGGACATTGATGGTTGAACCTACCGAGAGTGAATCTAAAGCTGAGCTTGACCGTTTCTGCGACGCAATGATTTCGATTCGTGAAGAAATTCGCGCAATCGAAAATGGCAAGATGAACAACGAAATAAATCCTCTTAAGATGGCGCCGCACACTTTTGTCGATACACTTGCAGACAAGTGGGATCGGCCTTACACGCGCGAACAAGCGGCATTCCCATTACCGTGGGTGCGCGAACGCAAGTTTTGGCCGGCTGTTGCGAGGATCAATAACCCACACGGCGATAAAAACTTGATTTGCTCGTGCGCGCCACTTGAGGCGTATAGTTAATTTCCTACTTGAGAGGTTGAATATGTTAAAGGCAGTTTCATTCTTGAGCATCCTAGTCAGCTCCCAGCTCGCATTCGCGCACGCAGAGCCGCGCTCATGTCAGCAAGTCCAAGAGCTCGCACGCGAACTCGGTTGCGGTCCTTACGGCTCTTCGGCATCGCCAACCGCATCACCTGCAAATGATTTCATCGTCACCTCAAGCTACGGCCCCACTCAGTGCAAAACAGCCGACGCCTTAAAGCTCGGCCTCAAAGAATTGCGCGAAGATTGCCAAGCTTGGCTGAAGCAACAGAAGACCGAGATGGCTGGCAAATACCAAAGCGGCGTTTGCAATGACGAGTGCAACGAGTGCGGCATGTCGCTCAAGACCTGCACCGTAAAGGGCACAGTCCACTACTCTAAATAAATTTCTTCATCGCTTGTTAGTTCGGGGAAGAGGGTTCGGAGGTACCTGACATCCGTCGAACAGACACCTTTTGCTTTACGACCCCCCTGCGAAATCGCATCGCGATTTCTTGGCAGCGGGCTACGCAAAACGCTAAACTTGGAAGCCAGGCACCTACGAACCCCCTTCCCCGAACATCAATCGATTCGAACTATTTTTATCGGCGCTTACTGGCGCCTCTCAAGGCTTTGCCTGCAGGTCGTTCTGCACGTGAGTGAAGGTGCCGGTGTGGTCGACGGTCCAGATGTCGAGGTCGGCGTCTTCATCTAAGTTTGCAGCGGCAATCGCTTTGAATGAATCTTTACTAGCGGTGCAGTCACTGCAAAAACTTGCGAGCTCGCTGAGCTTGATCGAATCGATTTTCGTTTCTTCGGCGTACTTCAATTTCAATTTTGGCTTTGCGATCTTAAGAGCATCGAGATCCAACACTTCTGGACGGTGTGGCTCGGGAAGCTTAAGCGGCACGAACGGTTGCGATGATGGAGTTAGGAAGCCGATTTTGTAGTACACAAATTTTGGTTGAATCGCGAGATTACCGAAGTCCGTCGTATATGTGCCGTAACGTGTGCGGAAAGAATCTTCGGCGCGGCGAAGTAAATCTAGGTCAGCACGAGCGGCCCCTTGAATCGAAGTTGGATGCTTTTTGGCCCAGTTTTTTTGGAAGATCAGTATAAGTCCGGCAATTAAAAACATCGCGAAAAATAAACTCATCAACCAACGAAGACCTGTCATTTTGTCACACCCGAATATGTTTGAAGATTTATCGATCTTTATGAACTTCTCATGAACCTAATCACAAACCCAAAATGGTTCCGAAGTCGAACCTTAAAACTAGCTCGCACGGTTTTCCCAAGTTCGCATGCGTGATAGCCTTTAATGGAATCAAAAGGAGGTTGTAATGCGTCTTGAGTTTCACTTCAACCATATGGATCGCTCCGAAGCGCTTGAAACATACGTTAGAGAACGTTTGGAGCCTGTTGTCGAAGATGTCCTTCATCGCGATGACTGTCACGTTATGGTGTGGCTGATCACGGCTCATTCCAGAGTCCAACGTGGTGCGCCTGAATTCCGCGCGGAAATTGAAATCCGCTACCCGCCTCGGAAAGATTTTTTCGTGGCAAAAAACTCAGACGACATCCACATTGCTGTCGTCGACGCGATAGCGGCACTTCGCGAACATATTCGCGAAGATGGTAAGCGAGAGATCGAGATGCGAAGAGGCTCACGAGCGGCTATTCGAGAAGCAGCAGCTGGACCTATTGAGCGGGACACGCAGGAGATTTGAATTATCATATAAAGCAGGTCATCATTATGGCAGGTGACTACTTCTGAGAGACCACGTCGAAAAGTTGGTTTAGTTTTATCTGGCGGCGGAGCGCGCGGTGCTTATCAAGCCGGCGTTCTCAAAGCCATTGCGGAAATTCGTAAGTCATCACCCGAATGTCAGCCAATTAAAGTGATTACCGGAGTAAGTGCTGGCGCGATTAACGCGGCCTATGCGGCTTCGTATGCAGATTCCGATTATGAAGCTGCATTGAAGTTAACTGAGTTTTGGAAAAACATGACGAGCGATCGTGTGTATCGCTCGGATCCCTTCAGTCTAGGGCAGATCGCACTTAAGTGGCTGTGGGATACGATCTTAGGTTCGTTTAAATCGCGTACGAAAGCGCGCTCGCTTTTGGACACGCGTCCACTGCATGAACTCATCAAGACAATAAAATTTGATCGTATTCAGCTGATGCTCGACCAAGGACATCTCGACGCATTCGCGGTGAGCGCATTGAACTACGCAACCGCGCATAGCATTTCGTTTGTGCAAGCACGCGAGAAAATCGAAATGTGGTTTCGCGCTCGCCGTAAAGGAGAGTTTGCAAGCATCAACGCCGATCACGTTATGGCCTCAGCAGCGCTTCCTTTGTTTTTTCCTCCTGTCGGAGTGGGCGGCGAATGGTTTGGTGATGGGTCACTTAGAAATACGGCACCATTAAGTCCAGCGATCCACTTAGGCGCCGGAAAACTTATCGTGATCAGCGTTCGCAGACCAGAAGACAAAGCGCGCTACGTGCAAAACCAAGATGAACCGTCGATTGCGCGCGTTCTCGGTGTGATGCTCAACGCACTTTTGATGGACGCTGTCGATTACGATATGGAACGCCTCACTCGCATCAACTCCACTCTTGAGCACATTCCAGTTCAAACTCGCACAGAATTAAATTTGCGTACGGTCGACCACTTGTGGATTCGTCCTTCTGAGGACATCGGCTTTCTTGCGAGTGGTCAGTTTAAAAAATTGCCTGGGATTATGCGCTATCTAATGAGTGGCCTTGGCTCCTCAAAAGAAAGCTCAGAACTTACGAGTTATCTCCTCTTCGATCCCGACTATTGCGGCAAACTCGTCGACCTCGGCTATCGCGACGGCATGAATATGCAAGACGAAATCCGCCAGTTCCTCTCGTAAACTCTAGCTCCTAAAATTCAAAGTTTGGAGGAGAGGCCTCTGAGGGGTACGCTTCGCATCCATGCCGCTCAGCCGAACACTCGCGTCGTTCTCGCATCCTGCTCCACTCGTCGATACAGCGACTTCGTCGGGTATCGACAATGCGAGGTTCGGAGCCCCCTCCGAG
>JANOUF010000359.1:0-6052 GCA_031416685.1 Bdellovibrionales bacterium | reverse complement strand
GGCTACAACATGATTGAGCACCGTCGCGAATCGACAATTGTGGCTTTCAGTTACCCTGAGTTTGTGAAAGCTCTAAAAGCGGGTCAAATTGAAACCGTCACGTTCAAACAAACAAGCGGCGAAATTAGCGGTAAGGTAAAGCCCGAATTCGTTGAGCAGTTCAAAGGCAAAGAGTTCAACATTCTCGGAAACGTCGATAGCGAAGGTTTTAAACTCGTCGTTGATAATGGCATCATCCCAAATTACGAAGGCTCCGAAGCGAACTCGCTTCTACAAACGCTTTTGATTAATTGGTTACCACTTATTTTGATCGTGGCAATGTTCATGTTTATTATGCGCCAAATTCAAGTAGGCGGCGGCAAAGCAATGAGCTTCGGCAAGAGCCGAGCTAAATTACTCACAGAGAATAAAAACCGAGTTACATTCGGAGACGTTGCCGGTGTTGAAGAAGCGAAGGCTGATCTGCAAGAGATCGTTCAGTTCCTTAAGGAGCCAAAAAAATTCACGAAGCTCGGTGGTCGAATTCCAAAAGGTGTTTTGTTAGTCGGTTCTCCTGGAACTGGTAAGACATTACTCGCACGAGCCGTCGCGGGTGAAGCGGGTGTACCGTTCTTCACGATCTCGGGTTCTGACTTCGTGGAAATGTTCGTCGGTGTCGGAGCATCACGTGTGCGCGATCTTTTCGAACAAGGTAAACGAAATGCACCGTGTTTGATCTTCATAGATGAGATCGATGCGGTCGGTCGCCATCGGGGCGCTGGCATGGGTGGTGGTCACGATGAACGAGAGCAAACTCTTAACCAGTTACTCGTTGAGATGGACGGCTTTGAATCAAACGAAGGCGTTATCTTAATTGCTGCAACAAACCGTCCTGATGTACTTGATCCAGCACTTCTACGCCCAGGTCGTTTCGATCGACGTGTTGTTGTGAACAAACCAGATCTCGTTGGTCGCAAGCATATCTTGAACGTGCATATGCGTAAAACGCCGCTCGCGACCGACGTTGATGTCGAGAAGATCGCTCGCGGTACTCCAGGCTTTTCTGGTGCCGATCTTGAGAACCTCGTGAACGAAGCGGCTCTTGTTGCAGCCCGCACCGATAAATCAAAACTCACGATGCATGACTTCGAGATGGCAAAAGATAAAGTCATGATGGGATCTGAGCGCCGCTCAATGGTGATCTCAGATGAGGACAAAAAAATTACCGCGTACCACGAAGCTGGTCACACACTTGTAGGCAAGAAGTTGCCGCAACTCGACCCAATCCATAAAGTAACAATCATTCCGCGCGGGATGGCGTTAGGTATTACGCAAACACTTCCGGAAAAAGAAGCGCTCAATCTTTCGAAAGTTAAAGCAGTGAACATGATTGCTTTTCTTTTCGGAGGACGAGCTGCCGAAGAAATCGTTTTCAACGATATTACCACTGGTGCCGGAAACGATATCGAACGTGCAACGGACATCGCACGTCGTATGGTTTGCGAATGGGGTATGAGTGAAAAGCTCGGACCTCTCGCTTACGAGAAACGCGAAGGACAACCGTTCATGGGCATGCAGAACAGTGCGGTTCGCGAGTACTCAGATGCAAAAGCTGAAGAAATTGATAAGGAAGTTTTCCGCTTCGTAGATGAGGGTTACAAAACCGCTCTACGTATTTTGCGGGAAAATATCGAAACGCTCCACGCTCTCTCGAATGCTCTTCTTGAGCATGAGACTATCGACGCTCAAGAAGTTCAGATGATCTGCACTGGCGGATCCATAGATGAAATTCGTAAGGAGCGCGCCACTAAAGAGCGCGACATGGCAAAAGAACAAGCAATAGGTAAGCAACGTGAGAAAGACGACGAACTTGCTAAGAAAGCTTCTACTGGTGGCTCAGATCCTATTGGGGGAACTGGTCCGGTAACGGCGTAAAAAAGTTCGTTGTCGTAACACTCGGTAATCGGCGGTTGGGGTAATGCTAGAAAATATCGTGGAGAATTTGCGTCTTATCGTGACGCAAATTCGGTTTCGCGACTTCATCGATATGGCCCTTGTTTGGGTCGTCGTGTATCGCGTACTCATCTTAATACGTCACACAGGCACCGTGCAGATGCTCTCCGGGCTTGGCATACTCGCAATCGCGTACTTGATGAGTATTTGGGCCGAGCTCTTTACGTTTAACTGGATCCTCGAAAAATTCTTCTCAAATTTATTTTTGATCGTCGTGATCCTGTTCCAGGGTGAAATTCGTCGCGCGCTTGCGCATATTGGAAGTAATCCGTTTTTCACAGGCGCTTCGCATGTCCAAGAAACGCATATCGTGGAAGAGATTGCCAAAGGTGCCGTACAGCTCGCAGTTCGAAAGTACGGAGCTCTTATCGTTATCGAAAAAGAAATCAATTTAGAGTACTTTGTCGAGCTTGGAACGGAAGTCGACTCCACAATTTCCTCTGAATTATTAAATTCAATTTTTTTACCGACGTCGCCTCTGCATGACGGTGCAGTTTTAGTTCGCGGCGGGCGGTTGTACGCTGCGGGTTGCTTCTTGCCACTCTCAAAGAACCCGGCTCTCGATAAGAACTTAGGCACACGCCATCGCGCTGCGATTGGGTTAACTGAGGAAACGGATGCACTCGTGATCGTTGTGAGTGAAGAAAATAATAAAGTAGGTCTCGTTGAAGGTGGTCATCTCACGACGGATGTTGATCACGCGACGTTACGGCAAGCATTGTACGAAGCGTACGGTTTGAAATTCCGAACGCAACCGACTTAATAGTGAACGGGTTGAAACACGATGAATCGTAGAGAACGAAATTGGAAATCATGGGTCACCGACAACGGAAGCTACAAGCTCGTCGCGCTTTTTGTGACGTTGATCTTATGGGTCACGATTCTTGGTCGCGGTGACATTGTGATGACTAAAGAGGTCGCCCTTGATTTTATTTTGCCGGCGAACATGCAGATCCAGGACAAAGTCGAGAGGCAGGTGACTGTAAAAGTCTCTGGCCCTCGAATGGCGCTAAAGAAATTCACGCAAAGTCCTGTCACGATCACTTTGGATTTGAGTCCGCGCGGTGAAGGCTCGGTCGAAGCTGTGATCTCTCCTAAAAACGTTGAAGTTCCATTCGGAGTTAAAGTGCTCTCTGTTTACCCAGAAACCATTAAAGTAACTCTTCATTCGGTGGCTAATGAAATCGGTGACTAATGAAAACTGAAAAAGATCAAAAAGCAAAGGGGGCGGTTGCCGTTCCTGTTTCTGAAACACCAACTTCTTCTGCAAAAAAACGTTTGTTCGGCACAGACGGAATCCGCGGGACCGCGAATCAATTTCCAATCTTGCCCGACATCGTTCAGCGAGTTGGAATGGCGATGGGCTACATTCTTCGTCGCGATCCGCCTCGTAACCACATTCCAAAAGTTGTTTTAGGAAAAGATACGCGTCTTTCAGGTTACATGGTTGAGCAAGCATTAACTTCTGGTTTGAACTCAATGGGCGTGCATGTGCAGTTGGTTGGTCCGCTGCCAACACCTGGGATCGGGTTTTTAACTCGGAACATGCGTGCCGATGCGGGCGTTGTCATTTCTGCTAGCCACAATGCCTTTCAAGATAACGGAATTAAAATTTTCGGCCCTGACGGTTACAAAATTCCAGACGAGATGGAACGTGAGATTGAGCAGTTAGTTTTTGAAGCTGATCTCAACTCACTTTTGCCACCAAGCCCCGAGATCGGTCGCAGTAAGCGAATCGACGATGCTGAGGGTCGCTATGTTGTTCATGCAAAGAATTGTTTTCCGCTTGAGTTTACGCTCGATGGACTTCGCATCGTTTTAGATTGCGCAAACGGTGCCGCATACAAGACAGCGCCCGCGATTTTTAACGAGCTTGGTGCCGAAGTGATTTTGCAAGGCACTTCGCCAAATGGTTTTAACGTGAATGATAAATCCGGTGCATTGTATCCGCAGAAAGTCGCTGAAGCGGTCATTCAGTATCGCGCTGATGTTGGAATTTCTCTCGATGGCGATGCGGATCGTGTAGTGATGGTTGATGATAAGGGGAAGATCGTGAATGGCGATCATATCCTTGCAATTTGTGCGACTCATTTGGCAAAGCGTGGCGCTCTCCCTCATAAAACTGTAGTGGCAACGCAGATGAGTAACTACGGGCTTGATAAAGCGATGAGTGAGCATGGCATTAAGGTTGTTCGTACTGACGTTGGTGATAAATACGTCGTTGAGGAAATGCGCAAAGGTTCTTATAGCCTCGGTGGTGAACAATCGGGCCACATCATTTTCCTTGAGCACTCAACGACTGGTGATGGTTGCATTGCAGCTTTAAATGTTTTGGCGGTTATGAAGCAAACAGGTAAGTCGTTGCATGAGTTAGCGACGATCATGACTGATTTGCCGCAAGTGTTGATCAACACACGTGTGCGTCGTCGCGAGGAGCTTGAAAAAATTCGCGGCTACGAAGAGTTGGTTTCAAGCATTCGTAAAAAGCTTGAAGGTGTGGGCCGTGTTTTTGTGCGCTTCTCTGGAACTGAGCCGGTTATTCGGGTTTTGGTTGAAGGACCTGATCGCGGAAAAATTCAAAAGTATGCAGAAGAGATTGCGGTTCTTTTGGAGCGCGAACTTTCTTGAGGTTGTGACAGGCGGGGATCATCATGCGTATTGCAACTATTGAGCAAAGCCGCGAAATCGATCGCCTTTCGCAAACCGAGTATAATTTAACATCAGAAATTTTAATGGAGAGTGCGGGGAGTGGTGCCGCTCGAGAAATCGAGCAGGCTTTTTTCCCTGAGCTTAAACGCGGTCTCGTCGGCATTGTGTGTGGCCCAGGAAATAATGGTGCAGACGGATTGGTCGTTGCTAGGCATTTGCATTCATCAGGGCATCGCGATGTCGCCGTTTTTTTGGTGGCGCCTTCTAAAAAGCGATCCGATCTTTTTAAATTGCAACTTGATCGAGTCGATCTCCAGGGGATTCGCATAATCGATGTCATCGAGCACGAGGACCAGCTGGGTCGTATACGCTCATGTTCACTTATTGTTGATGCACTATTTGGAATTGGACTGCGTACGTCTGTCGAAGATCAATTCGCGCGCGTGATTGAAATGGTGAATTCGGCAAAGACGACTGTTGTGAGTTTAGATGTGCCATCTGGTTTGGATGGTGATCGGGGAACTGTTACTGGGATTTCTGTGCGCGCATCGATGACGATTACTTTCGGTCTAGCTAAAGCTGGCTTTTTTGTTAATGAGGGACCGTCGCGTGTAGGTCGATTACGGATTTTGCCGATTGGTTTTCCCTACGAAGCGTTCAGAAAAGTTGCGACGACCCATTTTGGTTTTAATGAGAAGTTGGCGCGGCGATATTTACCGAAGAGAAAAGACGCTTCAAATAAATCCGATCATGGACGTGTGGTTGTATTCGCGGGTCGCTCTGGTATGTGGGGCGCGGGTTTGTTATCGAGTGTTTCAGTTTACCGTATGGGCGCTGGTTATGTGACACTCGCTTCGTTTGAAGATCCGAGTGAGGTTTTGAAGACGAGTCCTGAAATCTTAACTGCGCGTGCCGACGATACGCGCCTGTGGAGTAAGTCTTCTTCGTGGAATGCAGTAGCGATCGGGCCGGGATTGGGTGTGAGTCGTGCCACTGCGGATTTGATTTTAAAATTGCGATCGAGCGGAGTTGAATCCGTCGTGGTTGATGCGGATGCGCTCACGGCGTGTGTTGAGTTTAATTTATTTCCTTTGCCGAAAACTTGGGTTCTAACTCCGCATGCTGGGGAACTTTCGCGAATTTTGGGAATCGATTCGAAGATCATTGAGAAGGATCGTTTCGCATATGCGCTTCAAGCTTCACGGCTTGCTGGGTGTCACGTTTTGCTTAAGGGATTTCGGAGCGTGCTTGCTTACGAAGATCGCTGCATGGTGATCATGTCTGGTAATTCGGCACTTGCGAAAGCGGGCACGGGCGATGTTTTAACTGGGATGATCACAGCTTTGCTTGCGCAAGGAGTTGACCCCGTTCAAGCGACATCGACAGCGGCGTACATTCATGGACGCATGGC
>JANOUF010000358.1:0-1535 GCA_031416685.1 Bdellovibrionales bacterium | reverse complement strand
CCCAGCGACGATGCTGACAACAACGAATGAGTAACGCATGTCGAGCATCAGTCCGAGCACCAACGCTTGGAAAATCGCATAACCCCAAACAAGTTCACCTGACACCACGAGAAGGCCGACGAGCATTGGTCCCGCCGCAACCGGCGCAGCAAACATCAATGCTGCCTCTGGGATTGCGCCGCCACTTGTTCCGAATGCAGCACTGAGAACGAACAAGAACATTTTTGTAAGAAGAACCACTAAAACTGTAACGGTCCCCATGATCGAAACGTCTTTGCTTTCAACTTTCACCCGGTTCAGCGTGAATCTCCGCAAATACGAGAAGAATACCAGGAGCATCGAGACGAGAACCACGGAAGTCACAAGCGCAGTTAAATTGCGATTGCGATTCGAACGTTGATTTTCAATCTCACGAAGGAGTGTCGCGTGGATTGGCTGGATGGTCGCGCCTTCCTGCACGATCGTCTGATTCTTTTTAATCGCGATGACCACTGGCAAAACTTCTTCACGAGCTTCTTGTTTGCGCGACTCAATTGCTGCTTTGTTGAGAGTGAGGTTCGACAAAAGAAGCGATCGTGCAAAATTTAAAACTAAACGCTGATCAGCCGCCGAAAATGTTTTTAATCCCAGCGATCGACCCGCTTCAAAATCTTCTTCACGTTGCAAATCGTGAAGATCATCTGTTGCCAAAGTCGTTTCACGTCCCTGGCCACTCCGAGCAAGCTCTCGCACCGTTACCGTTTTCACTTGGGGAGGAATTAAACGATCCGCACCCTCGACAGTTTTAAATGTCGACCAGTTTTCCAGAAGTTCGATAAGTGTATTTTCAATCCGTGGACTAAATTTTTGCGTCACGAGCCATTCGAAGTGCCGATCCGAAACCGGACGGCTTAAAGTACTTTCAAACTCAATCTTGTGTTTGAAAAACTCTCTGATCTGCTCTTCACGTGCAAATTCATCTTTGTGCCAACTCACATTGCGAACTTCTTCGCGCATTTTTCTAAAAGACGAGTAAATGCGATTATAAGCTTCGTCAAAAATCGTGCGGTCGTAATCAAAAATCAGAGGAATACTATTCTCCGCTACACGACGTTTCTCCTCTGTAGAAACTTCGTCGACCATTTCAAAACTCATCGGCGATTTTAAATCTTTCGTCGCCTTATCGCCTGGGCGATACGAGTACGAAAAATCAAAATCAAAAAACATCAAAAATGAAAGCCCCAAGCTAAATAGAAAAAGAAGCGAAAGCCTGCGAACACGAAAGACTTCGTCCAGTCGCTGCGCCCAAGTTCCCAACCAAGTCTTTTCAAACCCTAGGTTGTTAACCCAATCCAAAAATTCAACGGAATGATCGATATACTTTGAACGGCGTTGAAACGATTCGCGCGAATGTTTTCCATTCGAGGTCTTTGAGCTTCCGTTTTTGGCGGTATGTTTATTTTTGCTGCCCATATTTTTCCGCGCTCTACTTCCGAATACTTTTCGGTAGTTAGACCCTAAACCCGTAAGCGACTAGACCTCTTCAAGACCTAAAA
>JANOUF010000357.1:0-14889 GCA_031416685.1 Bdellovibrionales bacterium | reverse complement strand
GATCGCAGTCGGCGGGTCAGCAACGTTGTGTGGCTCGCAATGTTGAGTTTGCTTGCTATCCTTGCGATTGCGCCGCTCTTTCTCATTTTTGCTTACGTAGTTTATCAAGGTGCGCAGAATCTCAATTGGAATTTCTTTACCGAATTGCCAAAGCCGATGGGCGAAACTGGCGGCGGTATGAGTAACGCAATCGTCGGAAGTGCAGTGTTGATTGGCCTTGCGAGTGCCATCGGTATTCCGTGGGGAATTGGTACTGGCATTTATCTTTCTGAATACAAAGGCGGGCTGACAAGTAAGCTGTTACGATTCTCGACCGATCTTCTTGCGAGCGTTCCGTCGATCATCGTTGGCTTGTTCGCATACGCGCTTTTGGTTAAACCATTCCAAGGCTACTCGGCCTACGCGGGCGGGGTAGCACTTGCGATCATTATGATTCCAGTTGTTGCCAGAACTACAGAAGAAATTTTGAAATTGATGCCGACACATATTCGTGAGGCAGGCTTAGCTCTTGGCATTCCACGTTGGCGAGTCATCCTTCGCATTGTTTTACCTGGCAGCATCAGTGGGGTCATGACGGGTGTCATGCTCGCTATCGCGAGAATTGCTGGCGAGACAGCGCCACTTCTATTCACTGCGTTTTCAAACAACTTTGGCTTTCGCGGATTAACTCAACCAACGGCATCGATCCCAGTGCAAATCTTTAACTTCGCGACAAGCCACGATGAAGGTTGGCGCTCGCAAGCATGGACCGGCGCTTTGTTACTGGTTTTATTTATTTTGATTTTGAATTTAAGTACGCGCTTTCTACTGGCGCAAAAGTTTAAGAGGTAAACGTATGTTGATGGAAGCACAGCAAACTGAAGCAGATGTGATTTTGAAAGCAATCAACATCAACGCGCATTTCGGTAGTGTTCACGCGGTGAAAGGCGTAAGCCTCGAAGTAAAACCGAAAGAAGTGCATGCACTGATCGGTCCTTCGGGGTGTGGTAAGTCGACCTTTATTCGGACGTTGAATCGCTTGCATGAGGAAGTCCCTGGAGCGCGAGTGACTGGTGAAGTGTGGTTAGCGGGCACGAACATTTATGCAGCTGGCGTCGATGCGGTTTCCGTTCGCCGTAATATCGGAATGGTTTTTCAAAAGCCGAATCCTTTTCCCTCAATGAGTATTTTTGAAAACGTTGCCGCCGGGTTGCGCCTTGCAGGTGTTCGCAGACGCGCACTTCTCGAGGAACGCGTTGAAGAATGTTTACGACAGGCGGCACTTTGGACTGAAGTTAAAGACAAGCTTCGCGCCGCCGGGACATCACTTTCAGGCGGTCAGCAGCAGCGGCTTTGTATTGCACGAGCATTGGCTGTCAGCCCGCCGGTTATCCTTATGGATGAGCCGACGAGCGCCTTAGATCCCATCTCTACTGCGAAGATCGAAGAGCTCATTATGGAACTCAAAAATGAAGTGACAGTGATTATTGTGACTCATAATATGCAGCAGGCGGCACGTATCTCGAATAAGACAGCATTTTTCTTGATGGGCGAGTTGGTGGAAGACGGTCCAACAAACAAGATTTTCACGAAACCCAAAGACCATCGTACAGAGCAATACATCACCGGCCGATTTGGTTGATGGGAGCCGGCTTGAATGCCGGCGGGCCTTTAGATATGAGAGCCGGCTTGAATGCCGGCGGGCAGCTAAAAAAAAGGGAAACTTAAATGCAACGCCGATTTGAAACCGAACTCAAGCAACTGAAAGCAAGCATTTTGGCTATGGGCGGGTACGTCGAGCAAGCCATCGAACGTGCTACGCATTCTTTGATGACTCGAGACCTAAAAGGTTTTGAACAAGTTCACGAGCTTGAGCGAAAAATCAATAACAAGCACATCGAGATCGACAATGCTTGTCTTGAAGTTTTAGCGAGGCTTTCTCCCGTTGCTGCCGATCTTCGATTGATTTTATCCATCATCAAGATCAATACGGATCTTGAGCGCATGGGCGATCAGGCCGTGAACATCTCGTACAATGCTGAACATTACCTTGAAGACATGGAAGTTCGAGTGCATCTCGATCTTCCGCGTATGGCTGAGATCGTTCGAGGTATGGTTCGCGATTCCCTCGACGCGTTCATGCGTGAAGATACCGTGCTTGCGCAAAACGTTCTTGAGCGCGATGACAGCGTTGATGCACTTAAAAACCAAGCCTTTCAAAATTTGATTCCGTTCATGCGTGAGAATACAAATAGCATCGAAGCCGCTTTAGACTTGCTACTGATAGCTCGCAATCTTGAGCGTATGGCCGATCATGCAACCAATATCGCTGAAGATGTGATCTTTGCTTTCACCGGCGAAGACGTCAGACACGGTGGAGGCTGAGGATGACGACACCTCCAGCAATCGAAAGCTCTCGGATTCTGATCGTTGAAGACGAAGATGGAATCCGAAATCTTCTCTCTCTTCATCTCAAACGCGACGGCCACGAGGTTGATGCAGTTAGAAGTTCCGAAGAGGCGCATCGGCTCTTGCGTGGACAACGTTATAATTTGCTCGTGCTTGACTGGATGTTGCCGGGCGAAAGCGGAGTGAACCTCGCTAAGGAAATCCGCGCAAAACGCGATGACGATATTCCAATTCTTATGGTGACCGCTAAAGCTGATCCGAATGATATCGTATTTGGCTTGGAAGCGGGCGCAGACGACTATCTCACCAAGCCTTTTGATACAGCGGTTCTAATCGCTCGCGTCCGAGCACTTTTGCGACGGGCGCGTGGTTCAGCTACCGATAAATCTGACGCCACTGAGGTACGCCTCGGCCAGTTGCTCATCAATGCAGAGAAAGTCGAAGTGACTTGTGCAGGTGAACCTTTAAGTTTAACAGCGAGCGAATTTAAGCTCCTCTTTGCGATGGCAAAAAATCGTGGGCGAGTTCTTACTCGCGACACCTTAATTGCCCAAGTTCAAGGGGAAGGCGTCGCAGTCGTCGGTCGTACTGTCGACACGCACGTTTTCGGTTTAAGAAAGAAACTTGGGGCATGCGGAGATCTCATCGAAACAGTTCGCGGTATCGGGTATCGCGTGCGAGCGGAGCAGTAAACTTTGAGTTGGATGGACGCACTCGCCAGATCAAGGCGCTATTTCCCTTGGAAGATCTTTGCAGACTTTACAGTGCGTTCCATTGTTTTTTGGTCGTTAGTCATCCTTGGTAGCGGTTATTCAATCCGCTACTTTGTTTTTCGAACATTTCTAAATACTCCAAGTATTGAAGTGGCTCTCGGTCATTTTGACGACTACTTAGGCCAGCTGGCTCTTCTAATTTTCGCGTTAATGCTCATTTTCACGCTTTGGGCTGGACGTTACTACTTCCAGCCACTCGGTCGAATTTTGCGCAGAACAAGGAAGCTGCGAAGGCTTCGAGCGCGCAAATCCGACGATCCAATCGATGATTTTGCCTCTGAAGAACCCGGCGAGTGGACCGATCTTGAGCGCGCAGTCGAACGATTGAATAGCGACCTTCGTTTGAAAACAGACGAGTATTCTCGCGAGCGAGAAGAGATGGCGGCACTTTTAGGTTCCGTTTCAAATGCGATTCTCGCTGTCGATAAATTTGAAGTCCCGTTGTTCTTTAACTCTCAATTTGCAATTCAATTTCAAATGACCGAGGCAAATCGTGCAGGGGCGCGGCTTGGTGAATTTTTTCGCGCACCTGATGTGCTTCATGCGTTTCGCGATGTTTTGCAATCGGGCAGACCACAAGTTGTCGAACTGACTCTTCGCACTGCCCAGCACAATCTTCCAAGACATTTTAGCTTATCGGTTGCGCCTTTGATTGATAAAGAAAATGAAGAGCTATTTGGTGCCGTTGGCATTTTCAATGATGTTACTGAGCTTAAACAGGCAGACCAGATCCGTATCGAGTTTGTAGCAAACGCATCGCACGAGCTTCGCTCACCTCTAACAAACATTAAAGGTTATCTCGATACCGCACGAGATGACGTGAAGTCTGGACGAACTGGAGAAGTGGCGTCGTTCTTAGAGATTATCAATCAAAACGTTGAACGTATGCAGAGTTTGGTCAGTGATCTTCTTGATCTTTCGGCAATTGAATCTGGCACTGAACTGAGAAAAACTATTGTGCATACTCGCGACGTGACCGAGTCGGTTCTTAAGTCAGTTGAAATAAAGCGCGCACAAAAACGCATTACCATTGAGGCCGAATACAACGCCGAAACGCTTTTAGCTGATGCGAGACGTGTTGAACAAGTTCTTCAGAATCTCGTCTACAATGCGGTCAAGTACATTCCTGAAGGTACAAAGATCAGTGTCCGATGGCTCACAAATTCAGATTCATCTGTTCGACTCATCGTCAAAGATACGGGGCCTGGTATCCCAGCTGAGCATCAATCGCGGTTGTTTGAACGATTCTACCGAGTCGATGCTGGCCGATCGCGTGAGCAAGGCGGCACTGGGCTCGGACTATCCATCGTTAAGCATATTATGCTAAAGCACGGTGATCCGTGCAGCTAAATAGCCGCCTCGGTGAAGGCGCAGAGTTCGTCTGTCATTTCCCAGCCGAATAGTCCGACGACCTATCGGCCAAAGGCAACAAACAAAAATTTGTGAATGAAGTACGCGCCGATCAAAAGTGCCAAGCCGGTCAAATAGCACATCCAGAATGAAAGTTTCAACCGTTCCGCTAAGAGAAATGGGACGAAAAACACAAGCGACGTCAGCACTCCAAAGAATATGCTCTTTGCAAAGAGCGTGGCTTTTGCCGGATCGCTGTATTGAGCTTGATTCAAAGCGAGCACAAGTAGAGTTGTTAAAGGTAAAGACACGATAAACCCAGCTAGATCAGGCCGCGCTCGCGCAAGCCATGCGCAAAAGCTGATGAGCGCAGCTGAGATCAAAACATTCACAACTATCATTTTTCAATCTCCAACTCAGCATACAATGCATTGTGATCTGAGAGCTTATTCCACGGTGAACCTTGAAGGCACCGAGCTTCGATGATTTTTAAGCCGCGGCAGTAGATTCGATCCAGAGGCAAGAGTGGAAGCCAGCTCGGAAACGACCGAGCGTGGGAACCATGAAACTCTTTGAAAACTTCGCGGACTTGAAGGATCTCTTCGAGCGGCTTCGATAAATTCTCGCGCCAGTCATTAAAGTCGCCCGCAATAATGAGTGGGCAGTCTGCGGGAACTTTTTCTTCAATCCTCTGACAAAGTTTTTTAATCTGCGCAAGTCGTCCACGTTCAAACAGATCGAGGTGAAGGCAAATTACGTGGAGCGGGCGCTCTGGAGTGCTGACTTCTTCGACTGTTCCGTGCAATAGGCCGCGGCGTTCAAACCGATTGTTACTAACATCGAGATTTTCAAAAAAACTAAATGGGTGAAGACTCATGATCGCATTGCCATGATGACCTTCGGTGTAGACAGCGTTTCTTCCGTAACTGTGATGCGGCCACAAGGTGTCCGCCAAATACTCAAGCTGACTTTGCATCGGCCAATCTTTTACGTTTTTAGCGTGACCTTTGTGTTCGCCTTGAACTTCCTGAAGGAAAACGAGATCAGCATGAACGAGATTGATCGCTTCTTTGATTTGGTTAAGCACAAATTTGCGGTTGAGGGAAAATCCTTTATGAATATTGTACGAGAGTACGTGAAGCCGACTTTCATCTCTGCGATTTTGCTTTAGCTTTTGTCTTTGTTCTAACGAGTCTGATGATTCCATTACTTCAAACCCAATACTTAAAGACGGCCGAAATGACTCGGCCTAGACGGCTCATCCAAATCCGTTCACTCATGGTGCGGAGGTTGAGTTCCTTTGAAATTTGAATGTTATCTTCAAATTGCCTCATAAGTTCGAGTCGTGGTTCTTTGCCGGTGACAACGATATCCACCTCAAGGTCATGCATAAGACTGCGAATGTTGAGGTTGGAAGTGCCTACGATGGCCCAGTCATCAATGATGATTGATTTTGCATGGATGAAATGTGGTTGAAATTCGAATACACGAACGCCATTGCGAACGAGCGCGTGAGCAAACCAACTCCCCACCCAACGCATGAAGAACACGTCAGAACGGGCCGGGAGTAGAACTCTTACGTCGGCACCTCTTCGGCTGGCATTGTTAAGAGCACGAACGAAGAAACGGGCCGGAGCAAGGTAAGGCGTTGTGATCCAAACGCGTTTTTCGGCCGAATTAATCCGACGGATCAAATCCCGCCAAAATTTTCGCCGTAACCACGGCGTTACATTTAATCTAACTAAGCTCTGTTCGTTGATTCGTGGCGCACGTTTTCGCTTAAACCATTTTCTTTTGCCTTCAGGAGTGTAGGAACGATCCCACGCAAACTCAAAAGCTTGGGTCAGGTATTTTACAGCATCTCCTTTTAACTCGATGCCGATGTCGCGCCAAGCTTCGTTGCCAACTAAGCGTCGATCGTGAAGTTCCGAAACATTCTGGCTTCCAACAAATGCTAAATTTTTATCGATGATTAAATATTTACGGTGCGTGCGACGATTCACGTGGAAGAAGAAGCGGGAAAGACCCTTTCTGCGAATCGTTCGAATAATTCCCGACCAGAATGGCCCCGAATAAATTGGATTCCAAATTCGAATCTGTACGCCGCTTTGGCGAAGCGACTTGTTCCATGTTCCGAGCCACGACAAGGCTCCGATACCGTCGATCAGTAGCCGAACGTTGACTCCTCGACGGGCCGCTTTCTCAAGGTGCGATTCGAAAAGTCGGCCGAGTTCGTCGGCATTAAAAATGTACATTTCAAATTCGACACATGTTTTCGCACTATCGATCGCACTAAGCATCGAGTCGAAATAAGCTTCGTTATTAAAAAAGAGGCGTTCGTGAGCCCAGACAAGATTCGACATGCACTTTTAAGATTAACATGGAGTACGTCATCCGCGCAGGATCAAAACTGGCGCGTGACTTTGGCTCAACACGTCGCGTGTAATGCTGCCCCATAGGCCTGATTCTAGTGGTCCGTGGCATGTACTCATGAGGAGTAGCGGGTTTCCAAACGTTCTAGCAAAGCACTCAATCGATTCACAGGTCGATTGACTTGTGTAATCGCGTGTAAACTCGACCGTTACACCGCGCGATTCGCCGAGCGCACGCCACTCAGAACTCTCGTTTGCGAAAGCATTAGGATCCATTTGTTCTAGCACGACCTCCGAATAACCGCCAAATAGCAGACCAGCATTTGACAGTGCGGGTGCCACGATTGGACCGCTTTTATGAAACAGTCGAATTGGCGCATTTAGGTAGTTCGCCCATCTAATCGCTTGTTCGAAAGTTTCTTTGCAGGATTCAGAAAAATCAGTCGGGAAGATGAGATCCGTAATTGGCATAGGACGCACTTGCATCTGCGGACTCACAACCAAAACCGGAAGCTCAGACTCCGACAGAAGAATCTCGAAGAACTGCGGGTGCAAAACTTTCGCGAACATCGATCGGGGATGGAAGTTGACCACAATCAGATCGCTTTGGAATTTGCGAGCCCAACTCGCCAGTTTTCGAGCTGCGCACCGAGTTGCATTTTCCAGTGGGGTCGACGTGCATTCCGCAATAAAAGGCTTTCGCAATTGCGCGGATTTCAGAAACTGTGCTCCGTGGTTAATGATGGCATTGATCGCGTGCTCTGCAGCCGGCGATAGTCGATCAAGACGTTCGTGAGAAGTTTCAGTGCCCCACCCTAAGCCCGCTGGTTCTAGAATATGTATGGGGTGAATTTGTGCGTCGGGAATGACCGCACTCATGATCTGTACAGTACATTCGGCGAGCACGATATTGTCGTCAGTAAATGTTTCGGGACCGAGCGAGAGCGACCAAATAGCGTGACGAACCGGTGTTGAATTTACGTTCAACAGAGTCGGTGTGCCTCGCTGATTTTTCAAACTCTGGAAATTGGTCAAAAGATGACCTCCTTCGGCTGTCTAATTCTACCGAAGAGAGGCCAATTTAGTCATGGAGGAGAATTCAAGGAAATTTGACGTAATAGAAATACGAGAGCTTATGCCACTTTCAAATCTAACACGCTAACGGCTGGATCAATTAATTTTAGATCCAAACGGCGCTCACGCTCCATCTCACGAATACGAATCAGAATTTTCATCCGTGCAGTTTCGATTTCACCTGGAGTGGAGTTCGTTTCCTGCATGAGGCGTTCAATAGCGCCGCGTTTGAAGTGCGCCATTGTCCTGGTGACTTTAGAAAATGCATCTTGAGTTAAACCTTGCAATGCAGACGCGAGAATTCGGTCGGGCATCTCATTGATGATTTCGCCGATGATCTCAGCTTTCCACCCAAGAAATTTCTCAATAGTCAGAGTTTTTGATTTTAACAATGCAGCCCAACCCGGGTCTTCGCTGTGAATGACCTTTATTAGTTGCTCCCGCTTAGCCGGTGCGCATGTCTCAATCAGAGTCAGTAACTGTTCGAAGCCGCCTTTTTTCTTGTAGCGAGCTAACATAGACATCTTTTTTGATCTCCCAATTTATCGAGCGATGAGAGCTTTTCGGAGGCTAACGGTCAGGGCTTTAGGCGAGACGCATGCTGGCAGCAGCGTTTAATCGCGCAAGGACCACAAAGTTTTTGTGAAGGTAAATTACGAGGGGCGCGGGAATATCTCAATTCGGGATTTGAACTGTTCAGGGACACGTTCTTCAATAACTTCTCGAATTCGCTTCGTCGTATACCGAGCGGACACATGTATCAAAACGATTTTTTCGCAACGGAGTTTTGGCAGCCATTTCAAAAGTTCGTCGAAGTGCAGATGACCCCAGGTCCGAGCGTTTTCAACTGTTTTTGCCTCGTCAATATAAGTCACTTCTGTGAGCAAAACTTTTGAACGCGTAATCCACTCGCAGTTTTCTAGAAACTCGATCTTCGTATCCCCTGTAAAGGATACGAGCGGCTCATCAATTTGCTCATCAAGTTCAACGCCTTTTTTTCTGAGATCAACTAAGCCGTTTCGGTCAAGATCGCGATACTCATCCTTCAGGCGTTTTTTTCTTTCAAATATCGTGTAACCGAATGATGGCACGCGATGAAACGTTGGGAATGCTTTTACGATGTAAGGATTCTTGGCTTTGTATTCTCGGCCAAGTTCGGTCGGAATAAAATTGTACTTATAATTGTGATCTTCAACTTTCTCCCAAATTCGCATCAGCTCTTTCATTGGCGTCACTAGAACTGGCGGCATGTGAATTTGCGGAGTGGGTTGGCTATGCATCGATTTTTGGCCGATGAGATAAGGAAGACCAGAGGCGTGGTCCATATGCCCGTGAGTCAGAAAAATATTTGTATAGCTATTCTGCCATGGCAATCCTTGGCCAACGTCAAACAACACATCGGCCTCAGGCATCGCGATCGATGTCGTAATGCCTGCCATGGAGTAACCGAGCAGTTTGATGTTTTGGTAAGTCCAAGTAAAACCGGTGGCAAGTGACACTAGTGGGCCTTGCTTGAGGTTTGAGTGAGCACTTTTGCCAATACATCATGGCCAAGCCAAAGCACTGGAGCCGTCGGGGTCCAAGCTTCACGGAACATGACTTCTCCTGTGGCGCGGAAGATTTGTTCACTGAGGAGGTAGGTGATTAACGCTTTTTCGTCTTTGTGCATTCCTATGAGCTTCTCACTCGTACCAAGTAGAAGCTCCATCTGTTCTTTACCACTATGCTTTGGCCAGTTCTTAAAATCGATAAATGGCTTCACAACTGGAGAAGACAAATACTCATCGCTGACTTTAAGTAATTCTTCGAGAGTGTGCTCGTCTTTTAAAAGTGTTTTTGACTCGCTAAAAATTTCTTTTGTGCGAGCGGCATTTGTACCTTCTTTGCGAAGTGCCGCAAGTAGAGGATAGAGAGAAACTTCGACGCCAAGAAAGATCGTCGTCGAGTTCGTCAAGATTTCAGGACAGTTAAAGACTTGAGTTTTGATTCCCTTCTTCCACGCATCTTTCGCCAAGGCTTCAAGACGCATCTTCGCCCAACCTTGAAGATAAGGCGGATATGTTTGCCAAACGTACTCACCGCGAATCATGACTTCCGTGCCGTGATAACCGTAGGCCACGTAGCTGACTTTTCCGCCGTTCTTTTCAACTTGCTCTCGAACCGGAGAGCTGAGTTCCAGGAGATGTTGAAAGGTGTTCGCTGTGACTTCTTCGAAACTTGCCTCTGAAAGCCGTCCCAATTCACTTTTCCAGAATTTTTCGGATTCAATAAAACGATCACCAGTGCCTTTGAACACTTTGTTCATTGTCGGCATCAAGATCTTTGCGCGTGGAACTCCGCCTGCCATCGTATGCACGAACACGACGTTTGCACCTTTTGGGATCAAAGGCATGAGCTGCGTCATGTACTCGGTAACAAATTTTTTAAATCTCTTAGTTCCATTTGCTCGTGATTCGTTGATCTTAGTCCAATCAAGTTTGACTTGATCCCACTCCTGCATTTTCACACTTTTGAGTTGATCAACGGGAGTCGTACCGTCGTTTGCCGGTTCCATGTCGAAGCCAGCTTCGAGTGGAACGTTGATGTATGGTTTCGGCCACGATTGCAATTCTTCGCTTGTTAATGCGCGAAGTGACCCATCACTTTCACGTCTTCCGACGGTGGAGCGAACGACAGTCATTCCGGCTTTTTCAGCCTCATCGACGATGCCGTTTGCGTACCCTCTTTGAAAAAGTTCGCCAAACACGACCATCACGTCACCGCGTTTAAAACCTGCCGGCGCTGGCACTTCACGAAGCGCTTTGAATTCCATTACTTAGTTTCTCCTAAAGTCCGCGCCAGAGCCTATTTCATCCGGCAAGGAGGTGCAACTTTAGAGAGAGAATCTCGGGTCCTTCTCAAGGGTTGCCGTAACTCGTCACATTGTCTAATTCGTTAGCTAAAACCTCCCCTAGGAGCGGTTTAACCATTGTCTGGCGTTGTATATGAAATTGCATGGATTTGGGCCCTCTTTGAAGTGGGTCTTCGAGGAGCTTTTTATGCAGGTTTCAAAATCGGTCAGTTTTTTGGTTTTTACAGCACTTTTGCTGAGTGGTTGCGGCGATAGCGCGAAATCGAAATTTCAAAAAGGCAAAGATCAAACTGAACTCTTTCGTTCGTTGAATGTTTGCGCTTCGCAGCCTGCGAAGATGTGCGTTTTTTCAGAGCCAAGCGAGGTTCGAAAAGAAGATCTTGAAGCGAGCACCGGATCACCCTCGGAACGCATGAACAAAACTACAGTATCAAGCAAAACCGAAGTTGATGCAGCGAAGGCTGCGGGTGTAAGTGCAGCGTACGGAAAAGGCTATAAAGAGGAATCGATTGATGCGGTTTTATCAAAAAACTCAGTTAAGACTTCGATCGAGTTAAAGCTAAACCTTCAAGGCACGCGCATCGAAGCACTACAGGAACTCAAAAAGCTTCCTTCAAAAGAGGATATTGCCAAATTTATTACGTACGCATGCCTAAATAAGATCGAACAGACTTTCAATGACAGCGACTTAAAGCTTGGTCTACTTCTCAATTTCAGCGATATCGCGACTAGCGAAAGCGAAGAGAAAACCGGCGCGCTTTTACAAGTTGATGTCAGCATGCCTCGAGTCGACCTCGATAGTGATAAAGATCATCCGCGCTTAGTGATGTCGAAATGGCCGTTTCACTCGGATCTATTCGTGCCAGCAGAAGTTCCAGTCCGCTGCGAAGAAGATAAGGATTGCGTCGCGAGAGCAAAGCAAAGTGATGGCTTTTGCAGAAGTTTAGCTAAACTCGTGGGACATAAACTTGGTCTGAATGATCCGATTGCACTCAAAGGTGAGTGCGGCAAGACAAGCATCAAATCGACAGTTGCTAGCAAAGAAGTCTCAAAAATCGTAAGCAATGTTCCAAATGACGATGAGTTTTGGGCGAAGCCTTTCTTAATAAAAAGCCGCGATCAATTCCAGATTCATCGTCCACGCTGTAGCGATCAAAATGCAGTGAAGAAGGCTCCGAAGAAAAAAAATAATAAAGATGATAAAACTACTGATTCAGAGCTGCAAAGCCCATCGAGCGACTTCATCTGAGCGGCCTGAGCGACGCACAACTTCGTCTTTGATGAAGTTGTGATCTAATGCATCCGATGAAAAAGCTTGGATAAGTTTCTGGCTAAAATCATCGACGTCTTTAACCTCACAAACAGCTGTTAAGTTGAATGTTCCTGGTAGCCGCACAGTTTTGAATTCAAGCGCTTCACGATTGTTGTGATGAAGTGGGCCTACGAACGTGATGCATCCAGCACCGAGCGGTTCCATTACGCTGTGAACGGTTTTTCTAAATGAGCCACCCACAAATGCGAAACGCGCTTTCGCGTAAATGTCAGCAAGAATACCAATTTGATCTACGAGCAGAACCGTAACGTCTGATGGCCAAACCGTCGCTTCAGAGTATCGAATCGAATGTATTCCGCGAGCGACAAGCTGTTTTTGAAGTGCATCGAGGTGCTCTGAAGTGGGCTCGTGCGGTGCCAAGACAAATTTTAAATTCGCTTGATGTTTTTGAATCAATGGTACGAGTACCGCTTCATCAGCTTCCCAGCTAGAGCCAGCCACTAGAATATTTTTATCAATCGGAAAAATTTCTTTCAAAGCTTTAGGTTGGCTTAGACGTTTAACGACTTGGTCAAACCTTGTATCGCCCGCAACCCGAATTGGAGTCGTAATCCCAAGTGAAACGAAATTCTGTTTGTCCTCCTCGGTAACGACGAAAACTTCTTTTAAAAATGAAAACGCCCATTGCGAGAATCCTCGCATAAGGGGATGCATTCGTCCTGCAGACGAAGGAAGAGTTGCCGAAAACAAAAGAGTGGGAATATTTTCTCTGAAGCACTCACGTAACATAATCGGCCAGGTGTCCGTGCGCGCTAGCAATAGTGCGCGCGGCTTATGATGCTGAAGTAACTCCTGCACACTCGCTTTCGATTCCCAGGGAGACGGCGAGTGATAGTCGGCGAGTGGAAACTTGGCGACAGCTGAAGCAACACTCGGAGAGAAATACGTCACAAGAATTTTTTGGTCAGGAGAAAGCGCTTTAATTCTCTCAATCACTGGCTTTGCATATTCAAATTCACCAGACGCGCAATGGATCCAAATCGGATTTGTTCCTGCCGGCCCGAGCGCCCAAGGACCTCGACCATTCACCGCACGACGGAGTCTGACTCCTTCGCGAATTTTTGGCTGGATCAGGGCTGCTAAATGAAAACCGATTCGCATAAAAGGCGCGGCGACAAATTCATAGGTAAATTCGTACGCAAATGCGATGACTCCAGTCACGTTGCCGCTTCTTTCAACTGCAACCGCGCGCGAACACGTTCCGCCACTAGCTCAGGGGTGATAGCGAGCATGCATTTTTGATAAATCGGATTCGAACATGTACCGCGTCCATCTTTTGAACACGGCTTACACGGCATCGAGACTTCGAGAGTCTCCGATGTTGCCTGCGCTGGATAACCAAATGCGGTAGGGCCTATTAGCGCAAGCGTAGGTTTCCCCAGTTGGTCAGCGACGTGCAATAAGCCTGTGTCACCTGAAACTACGATTCGTGAAAGTTGTAAAAGCGCAGAGCTTCCTTGTAAGGAAAGTTGGCCAGCAAAATTACGGACTCGGCCGGGGGCTATAGCTGCTAAGTCGTTACAGAAAGAATCTTCAGGTCCTCCGAGAAGCGCAAAACTATAATCGGGCAGAAGTTCGATCAACTTTTGCCAGTTTGCAACCGGCCACCGTTTCATCTCCCATGCAGCAGACGGCACAAGTGCGATATCTGGACGATAGTTGTCGACGATTTGAAGAATCTTGGCGGACTCTTCATTGCTGATGAAAAATTGTGGAGCCGTTGGTACTGCCATCGAAAGAGACCACTTTTTCATAGGACGTAAAAAAGATTCGACCCCACGAAACGGCATTTGTAAGGCTGAACGAACTTTGAGTTTAAAAAATAGCAAACGCCGGATGCGGTCTTTCGAGCGACGAGTTACACTTGGCCACGGCATTTCGCTCACATTGATTAGGCGTCTCATTAAAATGACAAGCATCACAATAGTCGAACGCACGTTGTTGTGAGCATCGTAGATATGAGTGTACGGTTCACCGCCCAGTCGCCAACTTAAATGAAGAAGATTCAAGAAACCTTCTTTTCTGTCGAACGCGATAATTTGATCGATGTTTCTATTGAACTCTATGAGTCCGCGGAAGTCGCGGCGAACGAGCCAATGAATGACAGAATTTGAAAAAGCTGATCGAAACGCTTGAGCCGCCGGCTGCGCCTGAACAATATCGCCGAAACTAGAAAAGCGAATCAGCAAAAGTCGCGGAATGACCGCGGCGTTCTTGCTTGAAGTGTTCAATGTCATTCGAGATATACACTACCCACTGTGGGCCGCCGATGACAAGGTGCTCAATCTTCAATGAGGAATAAAAGGCTACTTTCGGCTTCTAGAACCAGATTTCTTTCGCTTTGAAAGCTGTGACTCAAGGTACTCACGAGTTTCAATCATGATTTTCTCGACGACTTCAGTCGGCTGAATTTTATAGAGCTCAATCAACACTGCAACCGTTTCAAGTGGTGGAGAAACGAGCCCGCGCTCCCAATTAGACACGAATTGCGGAGAAGAGTAGCCAAGTACTTTGGCTACATCGAGTTGACTGAGACCGCTATCAACTCTTTTTTGCCGTAAATAATCACTTAAAGTCCGCATAACAAGACGCATAGTAGGCCTCCGGTAAACTGGCTGGTGAGAAACATAATTACCGACATTGCCCCAAACAATCAATAATTATCTAGAGATTTCAGGTACATAAAGGAACTCTTAATATAGTTTCAGTTAACGTGTGCCTAAACATTCATCGTTTATCAATTCTTAA
>JANOUF010000356.1:0-6758 GCA_031416685.1 Bdellovibrionales bacterium | reverse complement strand
ACCCTATAGGTCAGGATTGGGTTTGGTTCTAATCGGCGGTTGGCAATGTGGGCTAAGTGGTGGAAAATGCTAGGCCCATGGTTAAAAAGGCCACAAAGAAAAAAGTAGCAAAGCGGAGGCGCAAAGAGGTGCCCATTCCGGATGAAGCTCCACAGGAGTTTCTGAATCGGGAATTGGAGTGGCTCGAATTTAATGCGCGCGTTCTTCACGAAGCATGTGATGAGCGCACACCTTTGCTTGAACGAATTCGTTTCTTAGGAATTTCGACGTCAAACTTAGATGAGTTCGTTATGAAACGAGTTGGCGGACTCAAGCGACAAGTCGAAGCAGGCGTCACTCGCCTTTCAGGCGGCATGAATCCACTTCAGCAATTGGCTGCGATCCGAACAAAAATTGCGCCACTTCTCGCGGCCCAAGCCGATTGCTATAACAAAATGCTCGTTCCCGAATTAAACAAACAGGGAATCAAGCTTATTCCATGGGATCAGCTCACTGAAAAAGAGCGCACACAGGCAAGTCTTTACTTTAAAACGAATGTGTTCCCAGTGCTCACGCCACTCGCGGTTGATCCAGGTTTGCCATTTCCATTTATTTCAAACTTGTCGATCTCGTTCGGAGTGACGCTTCGATACCCTGAGCAAGAAGAAAAATTGTTCGCGCGAATCAAGATTCCGAAAATTATTCCGCAATGGATTCAAGTCAAAGGCGATGATCTAAGCGAGACAGGCTTCCGTTTCGTAAGCCTCATGGACATCATTCGCCATAATCTAAAAGATCTTTTTCCTGACATGGAACTTCTTGATGTCATGCCGTTTCGTATCACTCGTAACGCCGACATTGAACGCGACGAAGAAGACGTCGACGACTTGCTCGAGATGATCGCAGAAGAATTAAAGCAACGTCGATTCGCCGAAGTTGTTCGCCTTGAACACGGGCCGAATCCAGATCCGTATATTCTACGCTTACTCATGGACGAACTTGAACTCACAGACGCAGACGTTTATGTAGTTCCAGGTCTTTTAGATAACTCGGATCTCAAGCCGATTCTTGATCTCAATTTACCGCACTTGAAATACGAACAGTGGATCCCAGTTATTCCACAAGCACTGCTTGATGATCGTACAAATATTTTCGAAGTGATCAAACAGGGCGATATTCTCGTTCATCACCCGTACGAAAGTTTCGGCGCGACGGTTGAGAAATTTATCCAGCAAGCCGTCGATGATCCAAAAGTTATCGCAATCAAGATGACACTCTACCGCACAGGCGATGACAGTCCGTTCATCCCGCAGTTGATTCGCGCTGCCGAACGCGGAAAACAGGTCGTAGTACTAATTGAATTAAAAGCGCGCTTCGACGAAGAACGAAACATTCATTGGGCAGAAAAACTCGAAGATGCTGGCGTTCACGTCGTTTACGGAGTGTTGGGTCTGAAAACCCATGCGAAAACTGCACTCGTCGTCAGGCAAGAAGCTGAGGCAGTGAAGTGCTACGTGCATATCGGAACGGGCAACTATCACAAACAAACAGCAAAGCTCTATACTGACTTAGGTTTATTTACAGCAAGCCAGGCATTTGCCGAAGATGCAGTCGATCTTTTTCACACGCTGACGGGCCGGTCATTGCAACGAAGCTACAGAAAACTTCTCATCGCGCCGCTTACGATGAAAGATCGCTTCCTTGAAATGATCAAAAGAGAAACTGAAAACGCAAAAGCCGGAAAGCCAGCGAGAATTATCGCAAAATGTAACAGCCTAGATGACGTCGAAGTCATTCGGAACCTCTACATCGCATCGCAAGCAGGTGTGAAGGTCGAACTTATTGTTCGCGGCTTCGTGAGCTTACGTCCAAAAGTTCCTGGCATGAGCGAAAATATTCGCGTCTTCTCTGTTATCGGCCGATTTCTTGAACACTCGCGAATCTTTTTCTTCGCAAATGGTTCAGACAAAATGGTCGATGGAGATATTTTCATTGGTTCAGCCGATTGGATGCACAGAAACCTTCACTCACGAGTCGAAGTCGTAACTCCAATTGAAGAAAAGCCCCTCAAAGAAAAAGTAATCGAAATCCTCGACATCATGCTGAACGACACGAGATCGCGTTGGGAGATGGACGCAGACGGTGCCTACAAGCAATTCAAACCAACCGATCCAAATGCGCTCGGCACTCAACAGCAACTACTGAAGCTTACGAGAGCTCGAGTGCCGTCAGTGCTGGAGCCGTCGGAATTCGAGATTTCATGAACGTGCTCATCATTCGCCACGCCATTGCAATGGAGCGCGAAGACTTCTTTAAAACCAATGCCGATGATGAGCAAAGACCTCTCATTCTTGAAGGCATCAAGAAGATGCGAAAAAACGTCATCGGGCTTCGCAGAGTTGTTCCGTATATCAAAGTTTTGTATTCATCACCGCTCGTGCGAGCAGTACAAACTGCAAAGATAGTTTCTGATCACTATGAAGAGATGCCCGTTGAAAAGTGCGACTTCCTTAAGCCCGAAAGCGACCCCGCTGATCTCGTTGAATTCATAAAGTCTGCAGCAAAAGGATTCACTCGGGCCGAACAAGAAACGTCGGCCTTTGCCGTCGTTGGGCACGAACCGCACTTAAGCGAATTGATTGGCTATCTTGCTACTGGGAAATCCACGCCACTTTTCGAACTCAGGAAGGGCGGCGCTTGCCTCATCAATTTTGAAAGTGGAATTGTTGCAGGAAAAGGGAAACTTGAGTGGTTACTGAAGCCCTCAATCATGAGAAAACTCGTCAGACTTTAATCGTGCTGAATTTGTGCGGCTAAATCCCAGAGAATTCCGTCGCGAAGACCTACGTAAGGCACGTTCATCACGTCGATGTCGGCTGCCAACATAATCGCATGAGTAACGAGCGCAGCAGGCACGATCACGTCAGCGCGATCGGGACGAAGGCGCAAGAACTGAACGCGCTCTTTGTAGCTCATGCCGCTTAAGTGTTCGATTAAGGAACCAAGTTCATTTCGCGACATCGTGAACATCGACGTGCGGTTGAGCAAAGCAACGCGAAGCTTTCCAAGGCATTCAAGATTGCCGCCAGTGCCGACAGCTGAATCAAGCTCATCTTTTTTCACAACGTCTTTGATAAACGATGTTACTTCGCCCATCCGCTCTTGAATTAAACCTTTTAAGTGTTTTTCTTTAAGGCCTTTATCTTCAAGGAGCTGAAGCATTCGAACTGTGCCGAGCTTAAAAGTTTGCGTGCCGCGAATTTGACCTTCAGACGTGTAAGTGATCTCTGCACTTCCGCCGCCGATATCAATCAGAAGCGAATTCTCTTCGCTTAAATCAAGACGAGAAGCGATCGCTGAGTAGATCAGTCGTCCTTCCTCAACGCCGTCGATAATTTGGATCGTGATACCGCTGGCGTCTTTAATCTTCGCTACGAAATCGTTGCGGTTCTTAGCATCGCGAAGGGCACTCGTTGCGACAGCGCGAACGTATGTCACACCTTTATCTTTGAGTATGCCGCGGAATTTTCTGAAGGAAGCGACAGCGCGATCGATCGTTTTCTCTGAAATTTCGCCGGTTCCGCTGAAGGCGTCTTTACCCAGTCGAACAGACTCTCTGACTCGTTTAACTGTGCGAACGTCGCCATGTTGGTCTAGTTCACCCAAAATCAGTCGGATGGCGTTGGAGCCAATGTCGATTGCCGCTAGTGGGACAGGATAGATCATGCTGCGCATTCGGACTTTTGGCTTCTCCGGTAATCTCGATGTCGTACTTGATGCATGCTTCATTAGTCTTGATTTAACTGCGCACAGTGCGGCGGACGCAAGTCGTTTCTTGACCGAATACTGACGTGCTGAAAACCTTTCTCTTCTCTAGAATCATTGCAATCACAAGACTAAAAATTTACAGGAGATCCCCGATGAGACGAATGCTTTACCTTTGCGCCCTTATTTTTGCGGCCTTCAGCCTAATGGTAACGGCTCAAGCAGCTGACAAAGTGGTCCTCAGTGGCGCGGGAGCTACTTTCCCGGCTCCGCTCTACATGAAATGGTTTTCCGAATACAACAAGCAGAACCCGAACATTGAGATCAACTACCAGTCGATCGGCAGCGGCGGCGGAATCAAAAACTTGATCGCAAAGACAGTCGACTTCGGCGCAACCGATGCTCCTATGACTGATAAGGAGCTTGCTGAGGCTGGCGCTCCAGTGCTTCACATTCCAACTGTTATGGGCGCGGTAGTTATTACCTACAATCTTACGGAAGTGACTAAGCCACTTCGCTTAACTTCTGAAGTGATTGCGGATCTCTATCTCGGCACTATCACGAAGTGGAACGAT
The DNA here is from genome assembly GCA_031416685.1 of Bdellovibrionales bacterium. Lineage (GTDB taxonomy): Bacteria > Bdellovibrionota > Bdellovibrionia > Bdellovibrionales > JAMPXM01 > JANOUF01. Next base: position 2,439 of record JANOUF010000356.1, on the reverse strand, counting down.
CCAAAGATTGCGGCATTAAATCCAGGGGTTGCACTACCTAATAAAGCAATTGTAGTGGCTTACCGTTCTGATTCATCTGGAACGACTGCGGTGTTCACTGAGTACCTCACAAAGACAAGCGAAGCTTGGAAAGCAAAAGTTGGCGCAGGCAAAGCAGTTAAGTGGCCAACAGGTCTCGGCGGCAAAGGTAACGAAGGTGTCACTGGATTTATCAAAAATACTCCAGGATCACTTGGCTATGTTGAGTTTACATACGCGACAGCTGAGAAACTTCCAGTTGCGGAGCTTAAAAACAAAGCAGGTCAATTCGTTGCTCCATCCGTGAAAGCGATTTCAGATGCAGCAGCAGGTGCAATGAAAACATTGCCTGCCGACATGCGTGTTTCAATCACAGATGCTGATGGCAAAACTTCGTATCCGATCTCTGCGATCACTTATCTTTTAGTTTTTCAAAACATGCCGAAAGATAAAGGTCAGCCGCTTGTTGAATTTTTAAAGTGGGCAATGAAAGACGGCCAAGCGCTTGCGCCAGCTCTCAGCTACGCTCCACTTCCAAAGCCAATGCTTTCAAAAGTAGAAGGCAAAGTTACTTCAGTGACTTTGAAATAATTTTTTTGGCAATTATGAAGACCGAGTCGAGCATCGGCTCGGTCAGACGCCCTGTGAACGTGTTCTGTTGACTCGGATGATAACTCCCAATTAGAACACGTCCATCCTTAAGCGCCACCTGCGCTCCATGAGAAAACTTCGGCATCTTTCCTTCGTACCAACCTAAACGTTTTAATTCTTCAATTGTTGCTTTCCATGCGATTCCGCCGAGGGCGACGATCACTTTTATCGGAAGTACTTTGAACGTCCGCTCGAGGAACGGTCGGCAATTTGAAACTTCTTGATTCTCTGGTTTGTTGTCGGGAGGCGCGCAGTGAGCGGTTGCTGTGATTGCGCAATCGATGAGAGTGAGACCATCTTCCATGTGAGTCGCCGTCGGTTGTGAAGCAAAGCCTGCTTTGTACATCGAGCGATAAAGCCAATCGCCACTGCGATCGCCGGTAAACATGCGCCCAGTGCGATTTGCCCCGTGGGCAGCGGGTGCGAGGCCTATAATAAGTAAATGCGCGTTTGGATCGCCGAAATTGGGAATTGGTTTCCCCCGATAAGTCCAATCCAGGAAACTCTTACGTTTTTCTTTGGCGATCGATAAGCAATGCTTTCGCAAGCGCGGACAAGCGTTGCACTTTATAATCGTCGAATTTAATTTAGTCCAAGAATCGCTTGCCAAACTTAATTCCTTACGAGAAACTGGGAACATCCTATCGAAAGGAGGTAGCCAATGAACAAAAATCTATTACAGGTCACGTCAGTCGTGATTAAAGTTCAGCTGATGAAACAGCTAGATACAGTTGCGGCTATCTCCATTACCGACTCAGCTTGCTGAGTAATCCCTTAAAAGATGAGTAAGAGATAGCTCAAGGTAAAACTAGAGCCAGCCATGCGTTTTTTCGCGTGGAACATCACCTGGTCACCCTCGTTTTACTCCAGAAATAAATTAATTCAAAGTTTTGCGCTGAATTTTTCAGCCCAAATTAAGTTCGTATTTTTAATAAACTTAAGGAGTTTATGTATGTTTGCACGTGTATTGAGAAATGCTAGGTTACCTGAACCACGCCGTCGCCGCCGAGCGCACCGTTTGTGGGCCGCAAATCCGGTACCCTGGGAACCGAGGCCTCGAAGAGGGCGGTGGCGACGAGCCGGGCGAGTATTCGGGGCGTTCTTTGCAGCCGTTGAAGCTTTGTTCAACGCACGCATCGTTCGTCAAGTTGCGCCAGGTGAGCGTCCGTTAGAGCGTTGGGAGTTCGAGAATGAATCTGTAAAGATTGATTTGAGGAACTTCTAATGGTTACGGTTCAGCTTTGCTGGCCGCGTTTTGCGGCCAGCAATTTTAATTAGTCGGCCGGTAATCTTATTTAGTCTGCTTTTTCGCAGGTCATACTGCCAGCATCGGGATGGTCGAACCTGCCTTCAACTGTTTCTTCTTCATCGTTTTTGCCAAAGTTCCATGTTTGCGAACTCGATGCGACGACCTTGTTTTTAATTGTTCCAATTTTTGCTTTCACGATTATCGAACCATCGCTTAAGTCATCTCGGCGTAAGCCGTGAAAAACGACGTCTGCTGTCATGGACGCGGTTTGCTCAGCAACGTAAGCTTCCACATTAAAGTCAGCGTCATGAAATATGACTGTGTGTAAATCACCCACAGAAATTGAAACTGCTGTTGAATTTGGCTTCAACTCTCTGCCCTCGCTAAGTTGTTTAACGCCATTTGCGACTGCAATCGGCAAATGATTAAAGGTGCATTCAATTTTTTTTGCGTCTGCAAAAGCAGACGACGAAACCAGTACAAGCGATGCGATAAGTAGTTTCACGATGGTCCTCACTTTT
>JANOUF010000355.1:0-7136 GCA_031416685.1 Bdellovibrionales bacterium | reverse complement strand
TGCTTTTCCAGTAATCAAAGATTTGGCGGTTGATCGCTCTGGGTTAGATAAAATCATCTCGGCGGGCGGATACGTTTCGGTTAACACCGGCAACGCTCCAGATGCGAACGCACTCCCGGTTCCAAAAGTGAAAGCAGACGCTGCCATGAGTGCTGCAGCCTGTATCGGTTGCGGCGCTTGCGTTGCTGCTTGTGCGAACGGTTCTGCGATGTTGTTCGTGTCGGCTAAGACCGCTCACCTCGGAAACACTCCGCAAGGTGCTGTTGAACAAGACGAAAGAGTGCTTGCGATGATGGACAGAATGCAGTCGCTTGGTTTCGGAAACTGTTCGAATACGGGTGCGTGTTCTGTTGCTTGTCCCGTAGAGATCAGTTTTGAGAACATCGTTCGCATTAATCGTGAGTATGCGAAGTCTTCGATAAAAAAACGTGTCTGAAGAATTAGCGAATTGCTTCAACGCGGTTCAGGTTTACCTTGGCTATACCAAAGTTGCCGAACTCTTGGGTCCAGAAGAGTTCGTTTCATATATTCAAAATAACTTCAAACAACTTTCATTTACAGAGGAAGTTCGGCCGCACGATGTTTCAATCGTGTGGAGTCGAAGCTCAGCTGAATTGCCCGTCGGGAACATTCAGGTTGCGAATCTTCGCAAGAATGTTCCGGGATATCCATTCGGCCTGATCATCGAACATGCCTTTGTGCAAACGGATGAATCGCTGGTTTTTCAAAAACGCGATCCAACTCCGAAGGGCCCTTACGAAATGGTGCCTGAAGAAGTGGCCTTAGCCCCTTACCTTGACCACTCTGGATTTGAGCTCACACGTCATCGCCGCTCCCCTTGACCGGCTTCGGTCACACCGCGTAACAGAAAGGTGCCAGGCACCTTTTCGTTCGCCGGCGCGTTAAACAAGCGTTCCCACAGGGTTATCCACAGCCGCGATTTTATTACACATTTCTTTAACCGGCCGGACCTTTGTCGCTGTCTAAGCAATAGGTATTAGCGGGGCTCGCACAGCTTTAGCACCACATCAAGATTCTGCTCCAAACAACCGATCTGACTTTAGTCCGGGATAACCGGGAAGGGCGTTTGTTTATGAAAAAGCTTGGCGATCTGATGAAGGAGTTGGGTTTCAATCCTGAATCTCCAGTGAGTGCACAAGAAGCTTTTATCAAACATTTAATCCGTGATGCTTACGGCGTGGATGTTGAAACGCCCACCGAAAAACGCGGTCGCGTTCCGCTAAAATCAAAAGTGAGTGAACCGAAGAGCTCGACAAAAGACATTCAGATGAGCTTCGACATTCGAGACTTAGTTCCAGCCGACGAAGTTTTTTACCAGTCGAGAAAGCGCACTGGTACAAGCTAACGTCGAGTTTTCCTCTCTACGATATACCAGTTTTCAGCGACCAAAAATTTTGCCATGGTGAGCAGTCTCCCTGACGGGCGCTAATCTATTAGCGCCATCACAAATATTATTTTGTCTTGAGCAACATGCGACAGGATGTCGTGCCTGGGGGGGCAAACATGTTGAAAGTTCTGCTGCTTGCGATCGTTGTTTCGACAACGCTTACAGCGCAAGCCAAACACAAGGAAGTGAAAGCAGTACCGGGAGAGTTCGTAGTAAAACTCAAACGGACATTGGATCAAACAGAGCAAGTACAAATGCTCTCTCAGCTCGGCGACACAGGCGTTGAGCAAATTCGTGACGACGTACTTCTTGTACGTAAGCCACACGGACTGACGAATGCTTCCTTCCTCCATGCATTTAATACCAGTGACTTAGTTGAGCGTGTTGAGCCGAACTATATTTATTCGATCAATACAGTTGCGAACGTTCCCAACGATCCAAAACTCGGTGAGCTTTGGGGTCTAGCCAATTCGGGTGCTGCGGATTCAGATGGTACAATTGGAACGGCTGGAGTTGATATCGGCGCACTAGCTGCCTGGGATATCACGACTGGTTCAAAAGATATCGTCGTTGCGGTTATCGATACTGGTATTGATTACACTCACCCAGATATCGCGCCGAACGCGTGGGTTAACCAAGCAGAGAAAAACGGTAAGGCTGGAAAAGACGACGACGGTAACGGATACGTTGATGACGTCTACGGTTACGACTTTTCAAATAGCGACGCTGATCCAAAAGATGACCACGGTCACGGAACACACTGCGCGGGAACAATCGGCGCAAAAGGTGGCGACGGTAAAGGTATCGTTGGCGTGAACTGGAACGTTTCACTCATGGGCGTAAAGTTTTTGAGCGCTTCTGGTAGCGGAAGCCTCGAGGGCGCGATCAAAGCGATCGACTATGCGACAAAAATGAAAGTTGATGTGATGAGCAACTCTTGGGGCGGCGGCGGCTACTCTGAGACACTCAAAGAGTCTATCGAGCGAGCAAAAGATGCAGGCATCTTGTTTGTTGCAGCAGCTGGTAACGCAACTAACGATAACGACGCAAACCCAGAGTATCCTGCTGGTTACGAAGTCGATAACGTTGTGTCCGTTGCAGCTCTTGAGAATCAAGGCGGCCTCGCTTACTTCTCCAATTATGGTAAGAAAACAGTTCACGTTGCGGCTCCTGGCCACAACATCGTGAGTTCGGTTCTTGGTGGTAAGTACGATTCTTACTCTGGAACTTCGATGGCAACTCCGCACGTATCAGGCGTTGCAGCACTCCTTCTCGCGAAAGACTCAGGCTTGTCTTACAAAGATCTCAAAGAACGCCTGATCAAAACTTCGAAACCACTTTCTGGAATTCGTTCACGTGTCTATAGCGCTGGTATCGTTGATGCTTACTACGCATTAACGAACACAACTCCGCCACCGGATGCAAATGATCCAGCGGTGTGGGCAAACCGATCGAATCAATCGGTAAGTTCTACTCACCCATACACGACGAACCTAAAAGAGAGCTTTACGATTAAAGTTCCAGGTGCGAAGCGCCTATCGGTTCACTTCTCGAAGTTTGAAACGGAAAGCGGCTACGACAAGGTTGCGTTGGTAGACGGAAGCGGCACAGTGCGCGCGCAGTTGAGCGGAAACTTATCTGATTCATACAGCGCGATCGTTCAAGGTGACACAGTCACGTTGAAACTCGAAGCGGATGGAACAGTAAATGGTTACGGCTTCGACGTAGATTACGTAAGTTACGAATAGATTTAGGTACAAATTATAATTGAGCGCTTCTGAGTGCTTGGTTTAGAGCCCGCTTCCAGCGGGCTTTTTCTTTTCAAGGTACGCCGTTCCCTATTGGCGGAGCTAGACCACTAACGTTCGCCTCGTGCGATGCACTCGCCTGCCGCTTTCGCGCGGCAGAGAGAACGTTATTTATATCCGATTTCTTCGAGGAAGCGTTCGATTCGCAGGTTTACGAAGTCCGGGAGATCGAGTTGGGTGCAGTGGCTTCCGTAGGGAACACGAAGTAAATGGCTTCCTTTGATTCTGCGATTCATTTCTTCCTGATAGGAAATCGGCGTAACTTTATCTTTGTTGCCGCTCACGATCAGAGTTGGGACTTGCACGCGGTCAAGTACAGGAGACGCGTCGTAGTTCATCATCTGCTCAAAGATCGCGATGAAAACGTTGACGTCCATTGCGGCAACTCCACGCGCGTAAACTTCAACATCTTTAAGACCAGTGAGATTTAAATTAAATCCGCCAAGCAATCCTGACATTTGAATCGCGAGAGGATTATTCACGCCAAGCTTCCAGAGATATTCGAACGTTCCAGGCAATGTCTGAGCCGCTGCCTTACAAGCGCGGAAAATCATTTCGACTACATCCGTGCCGTACATTCCCTTCACAGGATTTTTCGCAAAGCCGTTTATGAACACCATGCTGTGCACAAGTTCTGGATACATATCATAGAGACGCAAAAGAATTTGCACGCCGAGACTGTGTCCCCAAAAACTTGCTTGCTTGATTTCCAAATGATCAGCGAGGCCTTTGATATCCATGCAAAGAGCATCGATCGTGAGGTTGTCCCAATTCTCAGGAGTCGCTGAGCGATGATGTCCGCGATAGTCGAACAAAATAGTTTGATAGCGACCAGAGAAGTGAGTGACTTGGTGAATCCAGTGATTCATCAAGCAACCGAGGCCGTAAGCAAGAAACACAGGTTTTCCAGAGCCGCGTACTTCGTAGTAAATCAGAGTGCCGTCGAAGCTTTTGAATGTTCCAGTTTTCTTTATTACGTCAATCATCGCTCTTGAAGTGGATCTCAATCTTGGTTTTGTGGATCTCGATGATATCACCGGTTTCCACTTTTGCTTGTTTTACGCTTTTGCCGTTGAGCTTAACTTTATCGGGATACTCCGTGTGAAACTGTGGGCCGCTCTTGCTAGGCGCGAGTTCAAAGCAAACATCGGGAGTGTCTGGCTCCTCAAGGCGTAGGTCGAGAGTGCTGTATCCAACTTTTCGTGGACCGTAGCCAACGAGCCACGAACTTCCAGCGTGGCGACCTTGCACGAACTTTAATTCAATCAAAGGATTGAAGGCTTGAATCGAAGGTAGGAGCGGCTTTAACTTCGCTTTTGCGGCTTGCGCGAGAGAAAAAAACGCCTGATCCCAAGTTTTTGCTGGCTGGCTTGCGTGAAATTTTTCCGCGTCGATCTCGATGACCTTTAGCACCGTTCGGCCGACCCGGATCGTCACGCCAGGGGTGAGATCTGCTTGGCTGACTTTAACGTTGTCGACTTTCAGGCCATTCGAAGAACCGGCATCGACCAGAATAAATGAGTCATTTCCACGGCTTTCCACGGTTGCATGGCGAATTGAGACCTTCGGATCAACCAATAGGATATCCGCATTCTTGCGGCCAATCGTCATTCCCGTTTTTATTTCGAATCGGGCGCCGATCTCGTCACCCTCTGTAATTTCAAAGAAAAGCTGCATTCCTCTATTATCACCATGGTTTAAACCCTATTCCTAGGCCTGAAGCTTGTTACCCGGGGGCAGGCATGTTAGACCCTTCTTTCCTGTTAACAAACCGGCGATCGGCGAAAGCCGCCGAAGCCTTAAAACATAGTCCTTGCTCCTCGGCTTGACCGTGGGGCTGACAAACCGAAGGGATGTCTAAATGCAAGTTTCCGAGCGCACAAATCTGCGCCCGTATGAGGGCGTTATCATCATGCACCCAGATACGACTGAAGAAGAGCAACGTGCTCTTTTCAAGCGTAACAAGGGCATCGTAGAGAATTTTGGCGGATCCGTTCGCCATCTCGATACTTGGGGAAAGCGAAATCTCGCAAACCCAATCGAGACTGCTAAGAAAGCTCTCTACTTCCACACAACTTTTGAAGCGACGCCTGAAGTGATCGCCGAACTTGAGCGTACTATGCGCATCAATGATCGCGTTCTTCGCTTCATGCACACTCGTTTGAAAGACGGCACTAATCTTGGAACGTTCATGGAGAACTTCAGAAAAGCTTTAGCTGACTCAGCTACTCGTGAGCGTGAGCGCGAAGCAAAATTCCAAGCACGTAAAGCGGCTCAAGGTTCGCGCGGCGATCGTGGTGGCGGTTTCCGTCGTCGTGATGACGACGAAGGCGGCGATCGCGGTGGCGGTGGACGTGGTGGCTTCGGCGGCGGACGTCGCGGCGGCAACGACGACATGGGCGGCGATGAAATGGGCGGCGATGAAGGTGAAATGTAGGATCGATCGTAAGAACGAACTTGGGATGAAGAACCAGTGAGTAAAAGCTTTGCTATGAAATTCTCAATCTTGATGGTGCTCTCGACAGCATGGGCAGTCATGCTCTCTGTCGGCGGAGTCGCTTGGCTATCGTTGATGGCCGTGAATGCGATTCCGATGCGCTTAATCCGTAGAAATTACGGACGCGGGATTTTTTGGGTTTCGCACTTTGCGGTTGCTGCAGCGATGATCGCAGCAGGATTGCCAATGCAAGCGGGCGCTTTCTTACTTGTTACACTCATGATGGGCGCTTATGCCGAAGTTGAATCACACACGAACAGTATCTTCACTGCAGGAACAGTTGCAGTGTCGATCGCAGTCGGCGCGGGCACTGTTGCTCTAGCTGGTGTTCAGCGTTTTTCGAAGCTGAATGCTGTGGGTGCGATTCGAGTTGAGCTTGAAAAGTTCATCTCTCAACTTCAGGCCGTTCACCCGCAAACATCTGCAAACGTTGACTCCCTCATGCAGCAGTTGCCTTCGGCAATTATTGTACTTTTGGTTTTGGCATTAGCGGCGGGTTTGATTTGGGAGAAACGCGCGTCCGTATGGGCAAGACTTCCGTGGCTAGAGAAAACGCCACCGATTTTACGTACGTTCAGTGTTCCAGATGTTTTTGTTTGGATCACAATGGCGGCCGTTCTCGGTTCGTTCTTGCAACACGGAACTCCATGGGTCGAAGTCTTATCGCTCAATGCGATTAACTTGGTTGTCGTACTTTACTTCTTCCAAGGTATCGCGGTTATCACGCATTTATTTGAAGTATTCAAAGTGAGTCCAGTGTGGCAGGCGATTTGGTATGTCCTTATCGTTGTGCAGCTCTTCTTGGTCGTAAGCATTATCGGTTTTGCGGACTTCTGGTTAGACTTCCGCCGCCGGCTCACAAAGAAAACGACTGAAACTAACAAAGGTTTTTAATTAATTAAGGGGCAATTATGAAAGTCATTTTACAAAAAGACGTAAAGAATCTTGGCAAAGTCGGCGAGCTCGTTAACGTAGCGGCTGGCTTCGCACGCAACTTTCTTTTTCCACGCTTTCTCGCTGCTGAAGCGACAGAAAAACGCGTAAAAGAATTCGAACATTTGAAAAAAGTTGCGGACATTAAAAAGAAAAAAGCCGTTGCTGAGCGCCAAGACCTTCTTAAGAAGTTATCTGGTGTTTCACTCGTGCTTAAAGGTTCTGCCGGCGAAAACGATAAACTTTTCGGTGCAGTTACTACGAACGATCTTTCGAACGCACTTGAGGAAAAAGGTTTCTCAATCGATCGTCGCGACATTCACCTCGAAGAGCCAATCCGCATGCTTGGTCAGCATAAAGCCACGATCAAGATGGGCGAAGGCATGGAAGCTGAGATCTCGGTCTCTGTCGAAAGAGCTTAATTCCTGAATTCCAGTATACCTGTCGACCGGTATACCTGAATTCAAGTTGCTCAATGGCCGGCTTCGGG
>JANOUF010000354.1:0-3030 GCA_031416685.1 Bdellovibrionales bacterium | reverse complement strand
CGTTTTTCTAATGTTTCTGGAGAATGAGGAGTTGGCAAACTCCCGCGAACACCCCAAAGCTTTACCCTCAATGGCATACAAAAAAGAGTACATTAGGACTAAACAAAGATACACAATTACAAAGCACCGGCCAGACCAAAGAACCCCGAGTGATATTCACAGGATCGGCTTGTACTCGACCTTTAGAATCTCAAGTTCTTCTTCGCCTTTTGGTGTCTTTAAAACAACCGAATCGCCTTCACGTGATTGTAGAAGGGCCTTCCCAATTGGCGAAACCCAACTCACTCGACCAAGCTTGGCGTCGGTTTCGTCGATCCCAACGATTTGGTAAGTGCGCTTGGCTCCATCTTCGTCTTGAACGGTGACCGTTGCTCCGAACAAGACTCGATCTGCTTTCTGCTGAGCCGGATCAACGACTTGTGCACTATCAAGCCGGCGCGTAAGAAAACGTAAACGCCGATCGATCTCACGAAGGCGCCTTTTGCCGTAAATATAATCAGCATTTTCGGATCGATCACCATTGCCGGCCGCCCACGCAACTGTCTCAACGACTTTTGGTCTATCGACGTTCAAAAGGTAAGAAAGTTCATCGCGAAGGCGCTGGTTTCCTTGCGGGGTCATGTAATTGCGAGAGCCAGTGGGAACGGCATCGCTATCGTCCTCGTCACCTTCGAGCTCGAGTTCGGTATCCGCATCGTCTTCTTTTGTGAACGCTTTGCTCATACTGTGCCTTGGAAAGTGGGACAAAAAATCAGCGTGCCGCCCCGGTGTGCGCCCGGCACCCATTTCAATAAACTAATTTGCGGAAATAGACAAAGGTCTAGACTGGGCATTCGCATTATCGATCGAGTATGATCGAACCATGATCGAATGGATGCGAAGAGCCCTGCCCCCATCAGGCGGATTTTTTTATCACTACCTCGCACTTCGTTTTTCGCGGAGTTTATGGCAAAACTTTTGCCAAGACGTCAGCCGCTGGCTCGAGGCTTGGAATCCATCTTCAGCTGAACTTATCATTTTCGGAAGCAGCGCTGGCTATTCGCTTCCAAAAATATTTTTAAATCGTTTCACCCGCGTGATCGTCGTCGAGCCCGATCCGCTTGCGCGAATGCTACTGAAACGCCGATTTCCAAAAGCAAAATTCGAATTCGAAGTTGATCGCAGTTTGCTAGCACCTCTTCCAAAAGATTTTGTAGGGTCGTCCTCAAAAGCAGCTGTCGAAAAGCTTTCGCGTTTCTTAAGCAAATATCCAAACGCAGCTGTGCTGTTTGCGAATGTTTTAGGCCAACTCCCTCACGAGTTTCCGCATTTAAGCGACGAAGTTTTTTCTTCTCACTTAATCGCCATTCGCTCAAGCGTGAAGGGTCGCGAGTGGGCAAGCTATCACGACATCCTTTCAACGTGGACACGACCAAAAAGTTTGAGTGCCTTCAATTTACCGGGTGGCGCATTTGATTTGGACGAATTCATCCGCTCGCATCTCACCCCGCCCACCACACATGGCGTGCGCATAGAAGTCACTGACCATCAAACCCACGCCCTCTCAGCCGGTGAACCTACGCAATGCTCTTGGTGGGAATTAGCGCCTGGCAGATTTCATCTGATTGGATTTCTTTGCGCAAAGCCTACGTAAAAGCGCTCTAGCTCAAAATAAAAACGCCACTCAAGAATGAGCGGCGTTTCAACTAACCTAAATTTTAAAACTACTTCTTAATTGCCGGCGACTTTGGGTACCGGTTGCATTTTCAGCAGCCGCACTTTCTTTTCTGCGCGGATAAGTTCGCGCTGCAAAGTTTTAAGATCTTCGCGAATGGTTGCGTACTGAGCTTTCACGTCCATTAGCTGTTCTTGTGAACTGATCTTAACTTGGCTTAATCTAGCATCGTTGTTCTTAGCCTTGATTTTCGCAGCATCGACTTCAACGAATGTCTGTTTAAGCTTCGCTTTTTGCGCCTTCACTTCTTCTTCAATCCGAGTTACGCGCTCACCAAGTTTGTCAGATTCTGCTTGAGCAGCATCACGCTCGGCCATCACACGGTCTGTTTCAGCACGTGCAGCTTCGAGAGTTGCCTGCGCAGAAATCATATCGCCTTCTGCCTTCTTCGTGCGCGCTTGAGCATCGGCTACTTTCTTTTCAGCAACAATGCGCTCGGCTTTCGTTTTCCGCTCTTGTTCAGACCAAATTGCGAGCTTCACCTTAGCTTGGCGCTCTGTTTTATTAGCGCGATCGATTTCAGCGACGGCTTGTTTCTTTGCCGTCTGCAACTGACGCTTCTCTTCTTCAGCGCGTTGCTTTGTTTCTTCAGCGTTGGCAATTGCCGCCTCTGAATCCGCAATAGCTTCTTCGACTTCGATCGACGAATCTTCCTCAGCCGCACTCACCTGACTTGGAACTGCTAGGAAAGCAGTCAAGGCAGCGACAAGCACAACCACGAAACGAATGACCGTATTTTGTCCAACTACTAAACGCATAAAATCCTCCACGGCGACATTACAACAAACGGTCTAAAACTCATGCGCCTTAACTACATTTTCAATTCGTTTGCGGATTATCACAAGATTTCGCAAGTTTGTTTCTCAAAAAGTGTCGATGTGCTTGTCGCTGCGCCGAATGCGCCCGTCGCTGTGGCCCAAAAGTTTTTCGAACAGCCACCCGCACTCAACCCCCTGTCAAAAACTTAGACACCTCTGATTTCGGTTGGGGATCTGAATTGTGGAAGGAGGATCGGGTCCACAAGGGGGCTCCGTGGATTGCATTCGCGGTACTCCGCGAGAGCGGGAGCAGGATGCGAGAGCGAGCAATTCACGGTTGAGCGGCATGGATGCGAAGCGTACCCCTTGTGGACCCGATCCTCCTTCCACAATTCAGAAGCCAAAACGAACAACAGCGGTAACAGTTTTTGTAAGTGAGTGACGCGGGTTTCGGCTCGAAAACGGCTTAAGCACTGTTGCTGCACTAGACCGATCAAGCATTTAGCTTCGCTTACCCCATGGCACTGCACTTGCTCATAGTCTAGGTAACCCCCTTTG
>JANOUF010000353.1:0-7248 GCA_031416685.1 Bdellovibrionales bacterium | reverse complement strand
GCTAACCATCCAATCATTCGCCTACCGAACTGAGTGTGAGGGGAGAAAAAATCTCTCCTTCTCTCAGCCCTGCAATCGAGCTTTGCATAAGACGAATTATTGTTGGGGATAAGTTTTTGCGGCAGTTTAGCGACCGGAATTCAAGAAAACGAGTCGACCGGTATACAAGAATTCCTGAATGTTTTGCCGACTAGTCGGCAAACCGATATCCGACTCCGCGTACAGTCTCAATCTTGTCGCCAAGATCGACGAGCTTCTTGCGAAGCGAAGCCATATGCACATCGATCGTGCGATCTGTAACGTTGAGGTTTCCGAGAGCACGCTCGCGTAGGCGTTCGCGTGTAAGAACAGTTCCGCTTTGCTTGAGAAGCTCTGCGAGAATTTTAAATTCAGTTAACGTGAGCTGCACTTCCACACCATCCATCGTCACACGATGAGCAGCAAAATCGACGACAAGACGGTCTTTCTGCAAACGATCTTGTTTTGAATCGATTTCAGCGCGACGAGCGAGAGCTTTGATGCGTGCTGAAAGTTCCTTCATCGAAAATGGCTTTGTTAAATAGTCATCAGCGCCGATATCGAGTGCTAGAACTTTGTCGTCTTCGCCTGCTAATCCAGTCACCATCATAATTGGAGTCCGCGCGAATTGTTGCTCAGCTCGCAGCTCACGAACAACTTCAACGCCAGTTTTGCCGGGAAGGATTTGATCAAGTAAAACGATGTCGGGTTTTGATTGGCGCATAGTCGCTAAAACATCTGAGCCGTTATCCAAAGCAGTGACGCTAAAACCTTCGCTCAATAACGAAGCTTGCACCGCTTCGCGAATATCTGGCTCGTCCTCGACGATTAAAATTCTTAAGCTCATTGCTAGTCCGCCACTCTTGGTTATTTGAACGTCATTGACACGATCACTGACACGAACAGAATCTTAACACTACACTAAATTTGTTGGTACAACGCAGCGGTATTTTTACCGCAACTAAACAATGTGTACTCTGGATGGGATTTCGACGCTACGGGCGAAGTCAAAATTCGACGGAGCAACTCGTCAATCAATTCGTCGACGTCAATTTAGAGAGCCTTTGTAGACCTGCTGGCGAATTACTTTTAGCTCCTCAGTTGATACTTTGTAAGCACGACCGCAAAACTCGCAATTGATGTCGACCGCTTTTTTATCTTGGATAATGCTGTCGATCTCAGTCAGACCCAAAAGTGCCACCGAGCGCTTGACGCGTTCCAAGGTGCAGCGGCAGCTGTATTTGATCGGATAGTCATGCTCAAGCTCAAGTAGCTTAAAATCTTGGAGAAAATCTTTTACGAGGTCTTCTGCGGTAGCTCCCTCAAGAATCCTTTTAGAAATCGATGGCGCATTCTTGGCGCGTCGTTCCAGCTTTTCGATCGTATCGTCTGCATATCCAGGCATGAGCTCAATTAAGACTCCGCCAGCAGCACGAACCTTCCCGTATTCATCGACATGAATCCCGAGCGAAACGATGGATGGAATTTGGTGCGACTGCTCAAGGTAGAAAGCGATATCATCACCAATTTCCCCTGAGCGAATGATGACCGTACCGCGATGTGGCTGATCGCCCGTTGGTAAATGATGGGTGACCGTCAGTAAACCAATTCCGATAGCCGCGCCTGTTTTTATGCTGTCGCCTTCGGTTGGTAACTGCAGCTGCGGGTTCGGTGTAAAACCGCGCACTTGGCCTTCGTAGGTTGCTTCAGCAAAAATCGTTTGAAGAGGTCCGTTACCTTGCCAATAGAGACTGAGTTCCTGGCCTTGCTTCAAATGGCTAGCCATCAAGAGTGCACCGACAGTAGCTCGGCCCACGGCAACCGTGGGAATCGGATAAGCATGCGTCAGCATACGCATCTCTTCAACGACTCGAGTCGCAACCACTCCCGCGGCACGAACCGTTAAATCTTCCGTTAGAAATTTGTGGACCCGTTCTTCGCTTGCCATAAACTGTCAAAAGACCTTAAGCAAGATGAGCGAAATTGACAAGGAGACGATGGGTGCAAGTGGTTTTGCTCCGCCATGCAACGCGTGATCTTCAATCACCCGATGATGGAAAATTAAGCGAGCTCGGTTTTCGGCAAGCGGAGGAGCTGGTCGAAAAAATCGCGCCGGGCGGCCCCCTGCCCGAGCCATCCGTTCTAATGGCGTCGCCAAAGCGTCGCGCTCGCGAGACTTTGCATCCTGTAGCCGCAAGCCTTTCGATTCCACTCGTGGTCTCAAAATCTCTCGATGAACGCCGCCACATTGAAACCGGAACGATGTTCAACACGCGCATTCAGGCCTGGATTGAGAGTCTGTCGAAGGACTTCGCCCATGACGAAGTGATTTGGGCCTGCAGCCATGCCGACTGGCTTGAAATCATTATGGAAGTAATCCCCAGCGATTTGGATGAGTGGGAGAAGCTCGCGCCGTTTTCTCCTGCGCAGTTTCGCGTGTTCGAAATTGTCGACGGCATTTGGAAGAAGGCAAAGTGATGTCACCGCAAATCTGGGCCGTCGGCCGCAATTACGCAGATCACGCTAAAGAGTTGGGGAACGCAGTGCCAGAAGCCGCCCCAAACCAAACCACTGACCCGATGATTTTTTTAAAAGGCGGCGGCACGATTGTGCCAGCGGGAAAAACGATTCATTTGCCAAAATGGACCGACGATATCCACCACGAATGTGAGTTGGCACTGCGCTTTGATGAGAAATTTCAATTCTCGCATTTGACGATCGCACTTGATCTCACCGCAAGAGAAGTTCAAGCCAAACTAAAAGCTCAATCCCACCCATGGACACTCGCAAAATCGTTTCGTGACTCGTGCCCGATGGGCGAGGCTGTGCCTTTTAGTTCAATTCCCGGTGGAATAGCGAGCTTTGCTGAGTTAAATTTTTCACTCAAAGTCAACGGCGAGCTCAGGCAAAAGGCTTCGCCGCGCCAGATGATCCACTCGATTGCGCGACTACGTGAATATGTCGTAGATCGCTTTCCGGTGCAGCCAGGCGATTGGCTTTTGACTGGCACACCCGCCGGCGTGGCTCCACTTCGTTCTGGCGATCGCGTGGAAGCCGTTATAGACGGGGTTTACCAAGCGACGTGGACGGTCGCTTAAACCTCGCTCAACCCCACTAGGGATTCTTGCGTCCACTAGAATTTTCTCATATCCTTTTTCGCATTATGGAAACAAATCTAGCAAACGACCGTCGTTCTGTTTTTGGACTTCGCACTTCGACTCTCGCTTCTTCTCTGGGAGGACCTATGGATAACTCGCAAGCTTCAGTTCAAAGTGCCATCAAAGCCAAAGGCGAGATGATTTTGAATTTGATGGAGAGCGAAGGAAAATCAATCTTCAACAAAGATTGGTGGTACGGCCAGATCATGGAATGGTCGATGAAGAACGATAAATTTAAGACGCAGATGTTTCGCTTCGTCGACGTACTTCCAACTCTCACTTCAGCTTCAGAAGTTTCTCGCCACTTAAAAGAATATTTCGCCGAAAATGGCGGCGAGCTTCCAAAAGTTTTTGGTTTTGGTTTAGGTCTCGGTTCTCTTGCTCCAGGATTAATGGCAAAAGCGATTCGTAACAACGTCGAGCAAATGGCAAAGATGTTTATCTCGGGCGAAACGCCAGCAGAAGCCTTGAACGTTCTTCGCAAAGCTCGCAAAAACAAAATCGGTTTCACGGTCGATCTTCTCGGCGAAGCGTGCCTAAGCGAATCGGAAGCGATTGATTACCAAAAACGATATCTTGAATTAGTCGACTGGCTCTCAAAAGATGCTGCTTCGTGGGAACACATCCCGTTGATCGATGAAGATCACAAGGGTCCAATTCCTCGCGTGAATGTATCGGTAAAATTAAGTTCGATTTATTCGCAAATTGATTTGAAAGCTTGGGATGAGAGCAAACGCATCTGCAAAGAACGTTTGCGCCCGGTCTTTAAACTCGCACAAGAGCGCGGCGTGTTTTTGAACATCGACATGGAACAGTATGAGCTCAAAGATTTCACTCTCGATGTTTGGAAAGAACTCTTAATGGAACCTGAGTTCAAAACGTATCCGCACTGGGGATGCGTAATCCAAGCGTACTTGCGCGATTCTTTGAAAGATTGCCGAGAGCTTGTTGAGTTTGCAAAAAAGAGAGGCGTTCCGTTCACGATTCGCCTCGTAAAGGGTGCTTACTGGGATTTCGAAACCGTTCACTCTGAACAACAGAGCTGGCCGATTCCGGTTTATACAGTTAAACGTGAATCAGACGCCAACTATGAAGACTGCTCTGTCTTCTTACTCCAGAACCACAATTATGTGCGATTAGCGCTCGCTTCGCACAACGTGCGATCAATCGCGGCAGCGATGGTTCACGCAGAACGCATGGGCTTAGATCAACGCGCGTTTGAAGTGCAAATGCTGTTCGGTATGGCGGATCCAATTAAAAAATCACTCGTGCGAATGGGTTTTCGCGTTCGCGAGTATGCTCCGGTCGGAGAATTACTTCCTGGCATGGCGTATTTGGTTCGTCGTCTTCTTGAAAACACATCGAATGAGTCTTGGCTTCGCTCGAAGTTCGCTGACGGTGTATCGACCGATAGCTTACTTGCTGATCCACATATTGGCTTAACTCCAAGCTCACCGATGCCTTTGAAAAAGCCAGGTGTCTTCTACAATGAAGCTCTGCTTGATTTCGGAATTAAAGAAGTTCGAGAAACAATGGCTCGCACGCTCAATGAGTGGCGAACAGCTCGACCTAAAGAATATCCAATGTGGATTAATGGTCGCGCAATTGCGACGAATCGTTGGCTTGAGAGCCACAATCCTTCGAATCCAGAACAACTTCTCGGTCGCGTGGCACTTGCAGGAATCGATGAAGCTGAAGCTGCAATGAAAGCGGCAAAGGCAGCCTTGCCTTCATGGAGAAAAACTCCAGCTACTGAGCGCGCTGCACTTCTAGATAAAATTGCAGATCTTATGTTGCGTGATCGTTACTCGTTAGCAGCATTGATAGTTCTCGAAGTTGGTAAGCCTTGGGAAGAAGCCGATGGCGACGTCGCTGAAGCGATCGATTTCTGCCGCTACTACGCTCGCGACATGCGCCGCCTCGGTGAACCGCAAAAAGTTGGCGGAGTGCCTGGAGAAATTTCTCTTTATCACTACCAAGCACGCGGCGTGAGTGTCGTCATCGCACCTTGGAATTTCCCTCTCGCAATTTTGGCGGGAATGACAACAGCTTCGATCGTTACTGGCAACACTTGTGTGTTTAAACCAGCTGAACAAAGCCCGGTGATTGGTGCGATGTTGATGAATTTGTTAAACGAAGCTGGAATTCCAGCAGGTGTAGCAAACTTGGTTCAAGGTTACGGCGAAGAGATCGGTGAGTATCTCACTGGTCACGTCGATACCTCATTGATTTGTTTCACAGGTTCAAAAGCTGTCGGCCTTCGTATCTGCGAAAAAATCGGCAAAACATTACCGGGACAAGTCTCTGTTAAGCGCGCGATCATCGAGATGGGCGGAAAAAATGCCGTCATCATCGACTCCGATGCGGATCTCGATGAAGCAGTCGCAGGCGTTGTGTACTCGGCATTCGGTTTCTCAGGACAAAAATGTTCTGCTGCAAGCCGAGTGATCGTATTAAGTGATGTCTATGAACGGTTCGTTGATCGTTTAGTTGAAACAACGAAGTCGATCAAAGTTACTTCTGCTGAGGACGGATCTTGTTACATGGGACCTGTCATCGATGAAGAAGCTCGCTTGCGAATTCTTTCGATGATCGAAACTGGTAAGAGCGAAGCGAAGCTTGCATATCAAGGCTCAGTTCCAGGAGTTGGCCACTTTGTTCCGCCAACTATCTTTACTGATGTCGCACCAAACGCTCGCATCGCACGTGACGAAGTTTTCGGCCCAGTGATTGCCGTGATTCGCGCAAATGATATCGACCAAGCAATCGAAATCGCAAACAGCGTTGAGTACGGACTAACTGGCGGCGTGTTCTCACGCTCCCCTGCTAACATCGAAAAAGTGAAGTGGGGCCTTGAGGCGGGCAATGTCTACATCAACCGCGCAATTACCGGCGCCATGGTCGATCGCCACCCGTTCGGCGGAAATAAAATGTCAGGCGTTGGCTCGAAAGCTGGCGGTCCAGATTACTTGTTACAGTTTGTTGAGCCACGCGTAGTGACGGAAAATACTTTGCGCCGTGGATTCGCTCCAGTTGAGGAATCGGCTGCGAATCCTGCCGGCATCTAACGAAACTTCGGGCGCCGTAATTTCAGCGGCGCCGCTGAATTGTTAGGGCAAAAGGTGTCAGGCTCCTAAATCGGAAGCCTGGCGTTAACTGTGTGAACTTAGGCTCTTAATCCAAGAGCCTATTTTTTATTTTCTGCCGCTTCTTGACCGCGATCAAACGCAACTCATGTTTATTGAGATGAACCGTTGTCGCTTTGTTCAACTAATAACGCTCGTAATTTCTTTCTTCGGCTGCCAGCTCTATAATTGCAGCCAGGCGAAGGCATGTTCAGAGTCTGTTGAGACAAGTCGCTTCGAATTCAGAGGACAAGTTGGTCAGGGCTGCAGAGATCAAGTCAATCCGAGCGGAAAGCCTCTCGAGGAATTGAATCTCGAGAATTCCTTTGCTTCCGTAAATTTAGATTTCGCTCTGCCGTCGTCTTTCAGTTCGACACAACCAGCTTCCATATTTCCAATTGCTCTCGGAATCGCCCCGCACGCGTATCAAGTTTCGTTATTGCACTCAGGGCTAAGCCCACCCGCTCGCCTCATTTAAATAGAGTTTTCAGGTCTGACTTTTCAATTTAGAAAAGTTGGTTTCGAATCTTACTTCTCTGACAAAAGAGGCATTATGAACTTACGTCAATTTTCAATTGCAGTACTTGTATCCGCTTTACCAATTCTAGCCACAGCAAATCCTTCGATCACTTTTGATCGAGGAGATTTTATTGCTGCACAAAAGATTACAAAAGAAGGAGACACCGTCTTGAAAGTTAAATTGTCGAAATCCGGCAAAGCAAAACTAAAGAAATTTTCTGTGGGCAAAACTGATTCAGTGATTGTTGAATGAGGATGGCGAGGGCTGTCTCGCGTAGCCATCGCCACATTTTAAGGAGTCCATCCCTTTGAGTGCTCTAATACAAACTCATAAAATGCTCGCGCTCTAGGCGCTAAGAACTTTTTGCTCGGGATGACTGCATGAATATATCCGAACGTTCCCAACGGATGGTTTTCGAGAACTTGAA
>JANOUF010000352.1:0-7104 GCA_031416685.1 Bdellovibrionales bacterium | reverse complement strand
TGCAACAAGCTATGTACCGTCCAAGGAACCCAAATGAAAAAGTCAGTACTCGTGATCGATGATTCTCCCGATATGTTGGCGCTTGAACGAATGATTCTAAAAAATGATGGCTTTGAAGTGTTTACCGCTCAAAGTGGCACCGCGGCCTTTCGGTTACTCACAGAAATGCCTGACCCAAATTTGATTATTTTAGATCAGCAAATGGAAGACATGAGTGGCGATGAATTCCTCGATCGACTCGAGGAATATAAACCAGGGCTTACTTCCAATGTTCCAGTCGTTATCTTATCTGGTTCGGACCCTACGCCGCATTCAAAAGCGGCCGGTTATATCCGGAAGTTCCCCGACATAAAAGTGTTCTTAGAGCACGTTCACCAGTTCATGGGCTCACGCGCTTAACAGAGTAGATTTTAGATGGTTAGTTTTTGTGGCTAATTTTTGTGTCTATGGAGGATTAGGCCGTGCGCCAAATCATACGGGGACAAGCCAACCGTTACGCGATCGCCAACGACAACTTTAATTTTGAACTTCTTCATTTTACCGCAAAGCTTTGCTTTAACCGGAGTTCCATTTTCAAGAGTGATCCCGTAAACGCCACCGCCCGTATGGTCGGTAATTTTGCCTTCTACTGCTGCCAAATCATCTTTTGCCATTTAATCCCCTGACATTATCCGTCTTTAAATTGCCGCCACAATCGATGCAGAACGCAAGTCTACGCTTGCGATATGCCATGTGTTTTTCAGCACCACAAGACATAGCCTTGATGCCTTGAAACTTCTGCCCGCACTCAGGACAGAAATTAATCGAAACACCACTTCTGCCGTGGTTCATGTTTCGACAAGGGTTCGGTGAGTGCTGCATTGCTTCTAACTCCTAATTTGGCCCAACGCCAAACGTCCATTGTACTACCTTAGTTACATTTTAGCTGCGTTTAAGACCTCCTCAAATCGAATATCCGCTTCCGGGCAAAATACTTACACAATGGTCACAAGAATTTTTGCCAGATCGCACCTCTTTTGCTAGGTTCGCCTCAAGTTCATTAGTTGTTTTGAGTGTTACGGGCATTTCGCTTCCTATCCTCGAAAACGGCACCCTGGCCTTTGGAGGTTTTATGGGAAACAAGCTTTATGTCGGAAATCTTCCGTACTCAGCAACGGATCAAACGTTGCACGACACATTTTCACAATGTGGAACAGTTCAATCAGCAAAAGTGATCATGGATCGCGATTCTGGTCGTTCAAAAGGTTTCGCATTCGTAGAAATGTCTACTGATGCTGAAGCGTCAGCAGCTATCACTAAACTTAACGGAACTGATTGTGATGGCCGTGCCATGAACATCAGTGAAGCTAAGCCACAAGCTCCACGCGATAATCGCGGCGGTGGCGGTGGCGGCGGTCGCGGTGGCGGCGGCGGCGGTCGTTGGTAGAAATTTGATTCTTCGGAATCGAATTTAGCTAATTTTTTCTGGGGCCAGCTAACAAGCTGGCCTTTTTTTATGCTCGCTCGCCTCACTTGTTTACGTAACACTACTGGCAACTCAAACTCATCTTCGTACAATGAAATTGTTGGAGGAGTTGCTATGGGTAAAATTGGGATCATCGTTGGAAGTACCCGCCCGAATCGAATCGGAAAAGGTGTCGCGGATTGGGTTTATAGTATCGCACAAACAAGAAGCGATGCTGATTTCGAGTTCATTGATCTTTTAGACTTTCATCTTCCACTCCTTGATGAACCCAGCCCTCCGTCGCAAGGTAACTACACCAATGAGCACACAAAACGTTGGTCTGAGAAAATTAATTCCCTCGATGGATTTATTTTCGTTACCCCGGAATACAACCATAGCACTTCAGGCGCGCTAAAAAATGCGATCGATTTTCTTTACAAGGAATGGAACAACAAAGCTGCTGCGTTTGTGAGTTACGGTTCGGTCGGTGGATTTCGTGCGGTCGAATGTCTTCGCTTAATCATGGGAGAACTGCAAGTCGCCGATGTTCGCCTTCAAGTTGGTTTTTCACTTCGTGACGATTTTGAAAATTGGAGAGTCTTGAAGCCAAATGCCCATCACGAATCGGCGCTCAATAGTATGATTGACCAACTTGTTCCGTGGGTTGAGGCAATGATGGCAGTTCGGGGGCAGGCTTCTTCAGTTGCACGGCCACAACCACAAAAGCCCAAGACTGCCGCCCAGCAGTTACAGTGATCTCGATTATAGCTGGCCTTAGCCTTTCAAACCGTAAAGGGCCTTCACACCTCGAGCTTTTTGTTTGCCAAATTTCTCACCCCAGCTCAAAATCACCCCGCTTCAAAAAAACGGGGTCACAGATGCTAATTTTCTCTTGGAAAGACGTTAAAAATCGCGGCCGTGGATTAACTTTCGACGACGTCCTAATTGTTCCCGCGCGAAGTGATGTTCGCTCGCGCCGCGATCCAAAACTTGAAACTCAGCTCACGCGTAAAATCAAAATCGACACTCCGCTCATTTCGGCGAACATGGATACGGTCACTGAATCCGAAATGGCGATTGCGATGGGCCAGCTCGGCGCATTCGGTATCCTTCACCGCTTTATGCCGATCGAAGATCAGGTCGCGCAAATTCGTAAGTGCCGTGAAGCAGGACTTAAGAATATTGGTGCAAGCATTGGAGTTGTCGATGATTTCAAAGAGCGTGCAAAGGCTCTATTTGATGCTGGTGCAAACATCCTTACGGTTGACATCGCCCACGGGCATTCCGTTTCAATGATGGAAACGATCAAGTGGCTTAAAGATTCTCTTTCAAGCGTTGAAGTCATCGCAGGAAATTTAGCAACACCCGAGGCTGCTCATGATCTTATTGAAGCTGGTGCGGACGCGATCAAAGTTGGTATCGGACCTGGCTCCATGTGCACGACTCGAATCATCACAGGTTGTGGTGTGCCGCAATTTTCTGCCATTGCGCTTTGTGCAGAAGTTGCGCATGAGCGCGGCGTTCCACTGATCGCTGACGGCGGACTGCGTACGTCAGGAGATATCGTGAAAGCGTTTGCGGCGGGCGCTAGCACAGTGATGCTCGGTTCAATGCTTGCCGGTACCCTCGAAACTCCAGGTGAGATTAAGGGCGGCCGTAAACAGTATCGCGGCATGGCTTCAAAAGCTGCGCAAGTTTCTTGGCGCGGAGGTGTGCCTGAGGGCATGGCTCCAGAGGGCGAAGCCACTCAAATCAATGTTAAGGGCCGCGTACGTGACGTCGTTTCTGAACTGACTGGCGGGATTCGTAGCGGCATGAGCTACGTAAATGCTGTCGAGCTTCATGAGATTCGTGAAAAAGCTCGCTTCATTGAAATGACGGCGGCCGGCGTACAAGAGTCTCGGGCGCACGGCGTTCAAACTTAACTTTAAGGCCTTTGACCAGTTGACTGAAAAACCAGGAAACCTTTAGCCTGAGCGGGCTTTCAGGCGATTCTTAAGTGAACGAGAGCCAGAACCTCAGGTACTTTAGAAAAACAAGACAGGCTTCCTAACCGAATTGCTTTTCCTAGGATGAGTTTCGCTCTCGTTTACTTTACAATCGCCTCATGAGCTCCGAACACGCGATTGGTTTATTTGATTCAGGGATTGGTGGCCTCACCGTTCTTCGCGCTGTACGTGCAGCACTTCCAACTGAAAATTTTGTTTATCTCGGCGACACGGCAAGGTTGCCGTACGGATCAAAATCTCCGGAAACAATTGCTCGCTACCTTCACCAAAATATTGAGTTCTTGGTGAAACACGGAGTGAAAGCAATTGTCGTTGCGTGCAACTCTGCTTCATCGGTCATCGTGGGCAGAACGGATCTAAATTTTTCGCTTCCCGTTTACAATGTCATTGAACCGGGTGCGAAGCGCGCACTCCAAGCAACGAAAAATAAACGCATTGGTGTTTTAGGAACTCGAGCAACAATTGCAGGTGGCGCTTATGATCGCGCGATTCACGCGCTTGATCCAAGTGCTGAAGTGATTTCACAACCATGCCCACTTTTAGTTCCGCTCGTTGAAGAAGGATGGGATGACGATCCTCTTACAAATTTAATCGTGTACCGATACTTGCATCCACTCCTCTTGCAAGGAATCGATACGTTGATTATGGGCTGCACTCATTATCCAGCATTGAAGGAATCCTTCAGACGCGTGGTTGGACCAAATGTTGAGCTTATCGATTCCGCAGAAACAATCGCGTCTATGATTCGTGAAGATTTGGAACGAAGTCATATCCCAATTGCGAAAGCTGGCCAGGGCCACGTTGAGATTCTCGTGACGGATACTTCGCCAACATTTCAAGGTGTGGCTGAGCGGCTGATGCGTCCTTTTCAGCTGAAGCCTTTGACGCAGGTTGATCTCACGTAGTAGCTATTCTCCATGCAAAGTTTCATCTTTGGCCGCACTTCGCGTGGGCTTGCCATTCCAGCATTTAAGTTCGGATCCAACGGTCCGCGGGTGCTTATTCTTGGCGGAGTTCATGGTGATGAAATTGAAGGAACAACGGCCGCATATGGATTACTTGAGAAATTTTCAAAATCATTTCCGTATCGGCTTCAACTAACACTGGTTCCGGCATTTAATCTCGACGGAGTTTTAAACCGCGAGCGTCGCAACGCGAATGGTGTTGATCTCAATCGTAATTTGCCGAGTAAGGATTGGACCAACGATGTGAAAGAGCCCCGCTACTTTCCAGGCTTGTCTGCGAATTCTGAACCTGAGAATAAAGCACTCGTTGATTTTTTGAATTTAGATCGGCTTGCGGCGATCATTAGTCTTCATAGCTGGAAGCCTATGCTCAATATCAACGGCGATTGTCGAAAACTGGCGGAAGCCATTTCAAAGCACACAGGCTACGTGATTGAAGAAACAATTGGCTACCCGACTCCTGGCTGTCTTGGTACGTACGCTGGCCTTGAGCGTGAAATACCAACAGTCACTTACGAAATCGAACGCGGACTTGAGCCAGAAAAAATTATTCAGATTCATGTGCCGGCAATTCTTGAAGGTCTAAAGTCTCTTGAATAAGAGCTTATTGAAATTTGGAGCATCACTTGTCAAATATTGTGGCAAACATTGAAAACCTAAAATCGAAAATTCTGACTGCATTCGATCAACCGACACAGCTTGATCCTGTGGGTGCCGAAGCGACGAGCGCTGTTAACGATGTCATTGCTCTGCTTGATCGTGGCGAAATTCGAGTCGTACAAAAGGCCGACCAGAAAGCCGACGAAAAAGCTGGTGGCGATTGGGTCGTCAATGAGTGGGTCAAAAAAGCGATCTTACTTTTTTTCCGCCAAAGAAAAATTAGCGTGATGAACGCGGGCGATTTTACTTATGCCGATAAAGTTCCGGTAAAAAAATGGACTGGCGCTGAAGGTGTGCGCGTTGTTCCGCATGCTATTGCTCGGTACGGAAGTTTCATCGCACAAGGTGCGATTCTAATGCCAAGTTACGTCAACATCGGCGCACATGTTGGGTCAGGCACAATGGTCGATACATGGGCCACTGTTGGCTCGTGCGCGTACGTTGGGAGTAATGTGCATCTTTCCGGCGGAGTTGGAATTGGCGGAGTTTTAGAGCCGATTCAAGCAAAGCCTGTGATCGTTGAAGACAATGCGTTTGTTGGCAGCCGATGCATTTTGGTTGAAGGCGTTCACATCGAAGAAGGTGCCGTGCTTGGCGCAGGCGTAACGATCACCGGCTCTACTAAGATCATCGATGTCAGTGGCACTTCTGAAAAAGTTTATCAAGGTCGCGTGCCGCGGAATTCAGTTGTTATTCCTGGTTCAATTCCAAAAACTTTCCCCGCAGGCACTTACAATGTTCCGTGCGCGCTGATTATTGGTCAGCGAAAAGATAGTACCAACCAAAAGACATCTTTGACGGACGCTCTTCGCGACTTCAACGTTTCAGTTTGATTTCGTTTTCTTGCGGTCGTAGCGGCTCTAATCTTCTGCGGTTCGGCCGCGGAGTGCTTCTGCCGGCTGAAGGCGCGTATGCATTCGCGCTGGGAAGTAAGCACTAAGTACCGCGATGATCGACGCGACGACGATAATCCCTAGAATAAAAAACGGATCGATTCGCGCTGGAATGGTTCGCTCGTAATAAATGTTGGGCAAAATATCCATTGGGAAACTTGAGATGACTAAGCAAACTCCGACGCCCAACAGGACGCCGCCAATTATTCCAAATGAGGAAAGGATGAGTCCGACGCCAAGAAACGTTTTTAACGTTCGCTTTGGGCTAAGTCCCATGGCCATCAACACGCCGATGTCTTTTCGTTTTTGGGTGAGAAGCAGAATGAGAACTGTAACGATCGTAAAGCTTGCGATCAGTGCGCTGAGTCCTAGAAAAGTTCCTATTGCGATTTTTTCTAATCGAAGTGCATAGAAGAGAGAACTATTTCGATCAATCCACGTGGTGACTTTCGCTCCTTGTCCTAACAGGTCATTGCGAAGTTCGGCGTAGTCGTCGGGGTCTGGGATTCGAACCTCAACGCCAACCTCTTTACTTGCGGAATCACGCAGATTCAAAAAAGTCGTGTTGCGATCGTAAAAGAGAATTTTTGAGTCGATGTCAGAAACATTTGTTGTCAGCAAGCCTTTTACTAACACGCGCTCGAAGTCTGGCGCTTCACCTGCGGGTAAAAGTAAAGCTTCAGGCGCGATGACGGTAACCTTCTCGCCTGAAAAAATGCCAAGCGACTTTGCGAGATCAACACCGAGGAGAATTTCACCTGGCCCTAAAACAATGTCTTCATTTGTTTCTGGTCCGCCCGGATCGATTGGCGACTGACTTTGGCAAACCTCATTGCTTGATGCTTTCCGCATTTCAGTCAAAATTGTTCTGAGACTCTCCGGCTCTACACCGCGAGCAATTCCGCCGCCAACGTATCCATCAGCAGTTCTGAGCATCAATTCTTGAGTTTCAAAAACGCGTGCTTGAACTTCGGGTTTTGCTTGCAGCGCCGTTGTGATCGGATTCTTTTTGACGGCTTCGTATTCATTGCTGCTGGGAAAAGTAACGATGAGGTGTGGCTCAACCGCCAAAAGACGCTTCTTGAGTGAATGGTTAAAACCGTTCATCACGCTAAGGATAATGATCAAGCTCG
>JANOUF010000351.1:0-6599 GCA_031416685.1 Bdellovibrionales bacterium | reverse complement strand
TTTGACGATCGAACCGATACGCATCACGACCTTATGTATTTGATCCGATAGCTCAGTCAGTTGGCCCGAAGAAACAGTCCCAGAGTTTGCTAAGTCTTTCAAACGCTCAGCATGTAGAACGATATGCTGTAGCGGATTATTCACTTCATGCGCGATGCCCGCAGCCATTCGTCCGACGGCCACCATCTTTGCACTCGAAACAAGTTGTTCTTGCGACCGCCGACGTATGCCAATGAAGTAAAAAAAGAGCGCCACCATCATCCCCCAAATAAGAAGAATCGATCCGACTCGCATGAAGACTAAATGGCCTGCCGCAATGACTTGCCTTTTCATTCCAAACACGGGCTCGTAATTAGAAATTTCGAGGGTCGCAAATAGTACCAAGGGAATGAAAAGCGCGCAGAAAAACCAAAAACGTTCTCTGCTGTAAACAAAGAAAATCATCGAGAACGCACTTCCAAATAAAAATATGAATTGGAAGTAAGACTCCGGTCCAATTCCCGTCAAAAGCACGTAACCAGCAAAGTTGGAAAGCATCACTACTAATACACGACCAATTTTTGTGTAACCAAATTTGATCAGAAGCAAAGCAAACCCAAACAAAACCGGAGCTGAAGAGTTTAGAAGCCCTGCTTCATTAGCGCCCGCAATAAAGTAAAGCATCGTCTGAACGATGCTCGCGAAGAACATAACGAGTAAAAGTGTGTTGGTAAGCCGCAGGCGATAGGCGAACTCCGGCAAGGTATTGGGAGTGATACCCCAATCAGCGACTCGTCGAAAATATTTGAACATTGCGGTTTGCTCCTGATGCCAGTCAATTCTGTATTACCAGAGCTTTTTAGCCTTTTGTATCTTTTAGCTCTTCATAATAGCTGATGTAGTTTTGCATGATGCGCGATGCGTATTCTTTTGGCCACTTCTTATCGCCGAGAAGGTTCCTTACGTTCGTTGGACCCATATTGTACGCAGCAAGATAAAGACCGGCATGGGAATCAAAGCGCTCGCGGAGCCATTCGATGTACGCACATCCAATCTTAATGTTCGTCACTGGGTCACGAAGGCTATCTTTACCTGCCCAACGGAATCCTTTTTTCTTTGCAAGCCATTCAGCAGTTTCGGGACGGATCTGCATGAGGCCGATCTCGCCCACTCCACCGATCATAACTGGATTAAAGCTACTTTCTGTTTGGATCACTGCAAGCACGAGAATTGGATCGAATTTGTACTTCAATGACGTATCGATAATCGCTTGCGCTATCCGTTGTGAATCAGCTCTGAATTTCTTTGGAAGGTGTTCTTTCGTCCAGCGGTAAACAGCACCATTTACTTTCGTAATTTGTTCGCCTGAGCGAACGGCGGTGTTCTTCTTATAGAGTGAACCAAGCAGTTCTTGTGCATGATCGATTCTATGTTCTCGCTGAGCGCTAGCAAGAGGCCCCAGCTGCGCGTTGCTACCAGCGATTGCACTGTGGATCGAAACGATACTGGCCATAAATGCGACTACGATTTTCATCATGACGGTTACCAATGCAAAGACGGGCCCGCGTCTTAACGAATTGGCTTGAACATTACTGTTACCAAGCTGACAGGTGTCTGATGCTTATTTGACAGCTCAATTTAATACGAACTGAATTGTAACTTACGCTATCAACTACTGAGGAGAGTTAGGCACGTCTTCCATTTCCTGCGTACGTTTACGACCTCCGCAGGCGTAGCCTCTACATCTTGAAAAACCGCCACAGCTGCAGGAATGTTTGGCGCGTAATCGTCGACGATTAAGATGTTTGCTGTTTGTCCCGAAGTTGGCATACCGCGAGGCTCACTTTGAAGGAATCTAATTAAAAAAGCGGAAGATCTGTACTTTTGTTCACATAGATTAGCTCATGCGATTGAAATAGTTCGCGCTCCGCGGTACAGGTTGACCCATCCATGATCAGCACTTCTCAAGTCAGCCTCCGATACGGAAGCAAAAAGCTATTCGATGACGTGAACGTTAAGTTCACTCCCGGCAACTGCTACGGGCTCATCGGCGCAAATGGCGCCGGAAAATCGACTTTTTTGAAGGTTCTTGCCAAAGAAATCGAGCCGAACACGGGTGAAGTCCATATCTCGCCTGACTTACGCTTATCATTCTTAAAACAAAACCATTATGAGTTTGATGAGTGCGAAGTATTGAGAACAGTTCTGATGGGAAATCAGCGCCTCTTCAAAATTATGAAAGAAAAAGACGCGCTCTACGCGAAAGCTGATTTTTCAGATAAAGACGGCGATCGCGCTTCAGTTTTAGAAAACGAGTTTGCGGAACTCAATGGCTATGAAGCAGAAGCCGAGGCAGGCTCAATGCTCGAAGGCCTGGGACTTCCAACTGCGCTTCATACAAAGCTCGTTAAAGAGTTAGATCCAGCTGAAAAGGTAAAGGTACTTCTTGCGCAAGCACTTTTCGGAAAACCAGATATTCTATTACTGGACGAACCGACGAACCATTTAGATATTTACGCCATTCAGTGGCTTGAAGAGTTTCTTTTTAACTTCCCGAACACAGTTATCGTGGTTTCGCATGATAGACATTTTTTAAATAAAGTCTGCACGCATATCGCCGACATCGATTTCTCTAAAGTAAAAGTCTACACAGGCAACTATGATTTTTGGCGGCAATCGAGTGAGTTAAACTTACGCTTACAAGGCGATCAGCACCGTAAGAACGCAGAGAAAGCCGAAGATTTAAAAGCCTTCATCGCACGGTTTAGCGCTAATGCTTCAAAATCTCGTCAAGCGTCTTCACGCCAAAAGATGCTTGAGAAGTTAGACTTAAGTGACATGCCGGTTTCTTCTCGCAAACAACCGTTTGTCGGGTTCAATCCGAAGCGTGAAGCGGGAAATGATATTTTAACTGTGGATCGCATTTCAAAAACGATCAATGGCGAGCAGATCCTGAAGAACGTCAGCTTCACGATTAAGAAGGCTGACAAGGTCGCACTTCTCGGCCGAAGCGACATCGCCAAAACGGTCCTGCTTGATATTTTAGCTGGTGAAATGGAACCCGACACTGGAACAATTGCTTGGGGGATTACCACTTCCCGATCCTATTTCCCAACTGATAACAGCAAGTATTTTAACAACGACCACGGCTGCGAAACTTTGGTTGATTGGTTGAGACAATACTCTGAAGACAAAGATGAATCGTTCGTGCGCGGGTTCCTCGGCAAAATGCTCTTTAGCCGTGATGAAGCACTGAAAAAACCAAGCGTTTTGTCGGGCGGCGAGAAAGTGCGATGCATGCTCGCCAAGATGATGTTGTCTGGTTCGAACGTACTCTTGCTAGATGGGCCGACAAATCACTTAGACCTTGAAGCCATCTCGGCTGTGAACGAGGGCATAGTTCGTTTCAAAGGCTCAGTGATTTTTACTTCACACGATCACGAGTTCATTCAAACTTCGGCTAACCGGATCATTGAGCTCGATTTGACGATCAAAGATGATCGCGAGATCACGTACGATGAATACATTGAGCTAAAAAAGAAAACTTTCTGACATTTGAGATGAGTTCACCGTGCGCACACTTTCGGTGCTAAAGTGCGCCTGGAGATAAATTATGAAGATCATCGATAAGAACCCCGCAAAAGAATTTAAAAAAGAGCGTGATAATACGGATGATAGCCTTGGCGCCGAGCGCGAGAAAACCAATCGGTCGCTCTCCCAAGCCCGTGAAAAAGCAGAGGCGACAACTGATACCATCGTTCAAAATGAACGCGACCGAGCGGACCTGAAAATTTCTACGGCAAGACTTGAAGCTGATGCGAGTCGAGATGTAGCTCGTGCAGCTCACGGAGCTGATGAATACCATTCATCAGATGCGAGCATGAACAAAGCTCGCCACTCTTCTGACCAGGCGATCGAAAAAGAGAGAACCAGAATTGATTTTGCAATTGTTCGCGAGCGTGAAGTCAAAACAACGATGGCGGATAAGCTCCTTAGCGAAGAACGTGGCATGACCGACAAGAACCTAGCAACAGAGCGAACCAGAACGGATATCGTAATGGAATCGTCGTCTGTTCGGCTTTCAAAAGAAGTTGCAGATCACAGCAAAACAAAATTTTCGCTAACATCACGTGACGAGCTATTAGCAATCGTAAGCCACGATCTGCGAAATCCGCTCGGTGCGATTTCATCATGTTTGGATATGCTTTTGGACGAAGTTAAAGAAAGAAATATCGACGAACGAACACAGCGCTGGCTTGAGCTTGCAAAACGAAATGCGGATGCGTCGTTACGTCTGATCAGCGACATTCTAGATTCAGAGCGAGTGGCAGAAGGCAAACTTCATATCTCACCGGAAAAGTTTGATATTGGCCTGATCATTCGTGAATCGATGGACACCTTTGTTCACTCGGCTGCTACAAAAAATATTTTATTGCGTTCGATTCCTGCAACTCTTACCGGCGAAATCAACTGCGATCGTGGCCGCATACTGCAGGTTCTTTCGAACCTCATTGGAAACGCGTTGAAATTCACACCTGAACAAGGAAAAGTCGTCGTTAAATCTGAATGGGCGGCCGATGTCCTCACGATTTCAGTTTGCGATACCGGACCTGGTATTCCGGCAGATCAGCAAATTGAAATTTTTGAAAAATACAGTCAGCTAAGATCAAAAGACCGAACGGGCCTTGGATTAGGCCTACATATCTCAAAGACGTTGGTTGAAGCTCACGGTGGAAAACTTTGGGTCGAGTCAACTTTCGGACACGGTAGTACGTTCTTTTTCACGCTTCCTCGCGCCGCTACTGCCTCGCAGTCCCTTGATCCGAGACATTAAGACAAAAAAGTTTAATTACGATCACGTGCAATAGCTGGAGATGACCTGATCCAATCTTAAGGTCCATAATCGGGAATCGAATCCCGATTTGGATTTTCACTGAAAGGATCGGATCATGAAATTAAAAATCGTTCTCTTAAGCATCGCTTCATCTTCAATGATAATGGCATGCTCTTCTAAAGATAAAAAAGCGGATGCCGCTGCACAAGCTCAGCCCACTGCTGAAGAACAAGCTGTGACTCAAATGTCTTCGGATCGTGACAGCTACGTTACTGCCACCCAAGCGCGAATCGATGCTTTGACAAATTTCGGGCGTGAACTCAGTCAAAAATCTCAAAGCTCAGATTCCGTTCAGCGCAAGAAATTGAGCAACGCTTCTGAGGACGTAAATGCTTTGCTGAATACGGCTCGACGCGAACTCGCTGACGTTAAAAACTCTGCCCCAGAAAACTGGGTCGATGAAAAGCGTGACGTTGAGCGCGCGATGAACTTAGCAGAATCTCAGTACAGCAACTCAGTTCGGCTTTTACGTTAAGACCCTATTACTTAAAATCGTTTCAACCAGCCAACCCATCATCGGAGGATCAATGGCACAGACTAGAAGATTTCTTGGAGTTCCACTTTCATGGAGAAGTTTGATCATGACAGCAGGTATTGCATTCATCGCACCGTACATCGTACGTCGCGTAATGCCTTTACTTGACGGCAGATCGCTTAACCCAACAGCAGACAATTTTATCTTAGCAGGTAAGAATGCCGTTCGTGATGCAGCTGACGATCTCAATGTCGGCGGAGTTTCAGGCAAACTGAACCGTACAGTTGATCGCGTAACTGATCAAATCACGCACTAATCTCTATTAAAGAGAGATGGACACTGATGCCGGCAGAAATGCCGGCATTTTTTATATCCGATCTTTAGGCGCTAGAGCCTGTTAATTGGACTTTATGCCAATCAGATGCTAGCTTCGCCGGCGCACATGAAAGATATATTTAACCCGAATAAACGATTAAAAGCGGTCCTCGTTGGCGTTCAAACGCCACGACTATCGGATGCTGAGCTGAGTGGTTCACTTGATGAACTCGCACGCCTAGTGACGACGCTTGGCTATGACGTTATCGGGAGATTTTCGCAAAAACGAAAATCAGATGGCGCGGCGACCGTTCTCGGTGAAGGTAAGCTACGTGAACTCGCAAGTTGGACCGGTGGAACGGGTGAGGTTGCTCTCGGTATAGTTAAGAAGAAACATCGTGCGGCTCTTAAGTTTGCAAGCAACCAAACTGATGAAGATGAAGACGATGATAGTGATGACGACGAGATCGATTCCGACGACGAAGAAGCCGATGGAACTTTAGATAGTGAATTTCCGAAGCGAACTGAGCTAGCTGAAACCGTTATCGTTGATACTGAGCTTTCGCCTTCTCAACTTCGCAACCTTGAAAGCGCACTTGGCGTTCCTGTACTTGATCGTACTGGCGTGATCATTGAGATTTTCAGCAAGCACGCAAGAACTCGTGCAGCTAAACTTCAAGTTGAAATCGCCCGACTCACCTACATTGCTCCACGACTACGTGAGACAACCAGCGACGAAGATCGTGGTGGTGGTGGCGTGGGTGCGAAGGGTGCCGGTGAAACGAGCCTCGAGTTAGATCGCCGAAGTATTCGCGACCTCATAAAAGAATTGAGAACCGAACTCGGAGCTATTTCGGGCGAACACGATATCCGTCGTGCACGCCGAAACCAAGAGATCACGATCGCATTAGTTGGCTATACAAATGCTGGCAAGTC
>JANOUF010000350.1:0-12778 GCA_031416685.1 Bdellovibrionales bacterium | reverse complement strand
GCCTCTCAGGGTGATCAAGTCCTTCCCAATTCCATGGGCCGACACTCTTCTCGTTATCAGGTGCTGGAGTTTCAACGCTCGCCTCGCTCAGAATCAAATGGTCAATTTGCGACTCAAAGGAAATGACGTAGTTTTCGTCTTTTTCTTCGGCTCGATCCTCATTTGCTCGCAAAAGAGCGGCTTTCAACTTGTCACCTGGCACTCGCGTTCCATTTTTCAGGATTGCAGCAGCAACCGCAAATTTGAATGGGTCATAGTAATCCTGCAGGTCAATTTTTTTGTAATTAAATCCCAGAAGACTTTTGATTTCGACGGAAAGATCTTTGCGCGTATTGAACTCTTTTAGTATTTCTCGCTTATATCGGATTTTCGATTCAGCAACGTAATCCACTGGTATCGCATTGAAGCCGAGTGCCCAGACAATTCGCGACATGAACGGTTCTGATTTTGTTTCTTCGCCGAACTTGAACTTCCACTTTTGACCGTCGCATTTTACCGAAAATCCTGGATGTGTTCCAAACCCGCTCTTACGCTCATCATACTCACAAACATTCGGGAAAGCGGGATGGCTCTTGCGGTCGAATCCGACGTAGAAATTCTTTGTTGAAATCGCACCTGGATTTTTCCAGAAGCTCGATGCCGGAGGATCTGTATGACTCGGATCTCCAGCTTGGGGAATATTCATCGCGCGATGACCAAAACTAATTCGTGCCGCGTGATTGTATTTATCAATGGCAGTGTACACAGCCGTTAACGCTAAAATTTTTCGAGTGATCGGATATTGGAAGTTATAATTGAAGGCTTCAGTTAGCTCAGCGACGTGCATGAGGGCATCGTTTCGATCTTGAAGCGAAAGCGTTTGGCCTTGAAGCAACGTAAGCAAACTAGAAATTTCAGTTAATGCAAGCGCTGCTCCCTTAGGGAGAAAACCGTTTTTCTTACCTTCGACCTTCGCCTGCGCACGATTTTTTTCGATCAGCTCTTCGATTCTTGCACGAAAAGCTAGAAAATCTTTGGGCTCACCAAGTTTATATTTAGCTGTTTTAAGCTTAGCGACATCCCATTTGTTTTTCTCGCCGTTGTGTAACTTCACTTCCCACTTCGGCGCCAGAACGTAGGAAACTGGATTAACGCGTGTGCCTGAGAGCGTAGTTAGTTCGAGCTTCGCGTCGGCAGATGCTGGCTCGCGCTCGTTTTGGTTTTGGTTTTGGTTTTGGTTAGCAGAAACGTCAGCTACTAGTGATTCGCGGCGCTGAGAACCGACACAAGAAATGAGAGTGAATGTGCAGAGCGCGAGCGCCAGTTTAGAGAGAAATTTGAGCATTGATTCATACTCGCAGTCGCAACGCGAAAGTGACAAGTCGCGAACCAATTTGCTTGGATGTCTGGCCTTAGGTCCGACGCGGCCCTAACACTTAATTCGACAGAGTTCTTCCAAGCGCATCCTCGACCTACCTCTAGTGTTTTCTTGCGTTGTCGCGCTCGAACGCAACTAGCTGGCTAAATCCTGCTCGACAACTTCATCTTCAATTTTTGACACTGCTCAATTTCGCTGATGAATCATGCGATGATGTGCCGAGCACACTGTCATCAAATTCTCGAGCGTATCGCCGCCACCGAACGATCGCGGAACAATATGATGAGTATCAAGCCACCGAGTAGCGCCACACCGATTGCTATTACTTGTAAACGTACACCGCCGCTGATCACGCATGTGTACCGCGTGAACGAGTGCCGCCGGTAATGCCGTTCGCCGATTGCCATCACCTTTTTTGTAACACTCGCGCTTCTGTCCCGCTTGGACAGATTTTCGTAGCGGCTGCGTCGAATTTTTCTTTGCTCGCTTATCGCCCTAAATCCCCGCGCACCACTCTCAAACTGTCGCGAACAACCAAGAACTCTTCACCAACGAAATCCCTTCGTCGCCACTCCCCAGAAAAAACTTTGACCGCAAACAAAGCCGATCGAAGGTATTTTTTTCGATGGGGACACAACAAGTGCCCCATCGAAAAGAATACCGCAGATTACTAAGACGCTCAAAAAACGAACCGGTGCCCATTACTAAAAATTGAACCGAGATCGCCGACAGCCAAAACCCAACAAAACCAAAAAAAAGGAGAGCCTTCACAGCTCCCCCTCCAAAAATCCAAACTAACGCCCGGTTAAATCCAATCGGACAAAAAAATTACGCTGCCTTATTCTGCACGTAATAGCGCTCTTCTTTATCCCAAGTTTTTGCCTTGCGCTTGTAATCAAGCTCGTACTTCTTTACAGCAGAATTATAATTACGCTTGTACGTGCTAAAGCGACGATCAAGATAGCCATAATAATGTTTATAGATATAGCTTTGGAAAAACTTTGAGTACCACGCAAACGAAGTTTCTGGGCCGGCCCAATATTTTTTTGCAAACGTTTTGAACTCTGTGTTCAACATTGTCCAATACTCGCGGGCTTCAGAGTGGTGAATGAAGTTACCGACGAAAGCACAGTGCCCACCGAAGTAAAAGCCGACTTCCCAGCCTTCGCCTACTGGCTTTGTGTAGCTGTAGCACTTATAGGTACCGAACTTATAATATTTCTTCTGAGTCATTAACTTAGCTCCCTTAAAAAACGGTTACGGTTGATAAAACCGATAGCTCTTCGGTCGCTCGCTCACGAGCCTTAAACCAAATTCGTCCTTTCAACAAAACTCTGGCCTTTGATATCCAATCGGATTGTCCAAACGCACAGCGCGCAGCCCGAAAAACGACGCCTCTAACGGCACCGATTGAAATCTTTTACATTCGAGACCCCGCCAAACGCGGACCCAATCACAATCGGGAACGGTCGAGAAATTGCACAATTCCAGGTCATGATGAAACACTTCATAATCCTCATTACTGTAATGATCGCCTCAAGCGCGATGGCACTAGTCGAACAGGACTGGTCTGAAGAAGTAAACCTGTCCCCTTTAACTAGACAAATCATCACCAAACTATCTGACCGACCACTGTCCGTTGCCGAGCAACGCTTCGTAAAAAATCATGGCCTAGTCGTAACTGGACGCGTTTGGACCATCGCTAAAACGCAAAGGTTTAATGCTCACAGCTTATGCGGAACCAATTCAAATTCAATTGAACAAGAAGAATCCGATTCGATCCGACACTTTTTAATTTCCTACAGCTTGTATCGCTCACTGGGTGCTAAGCTCGCCCGTGAATTTATGAATGCACACGAAGATCGCGGGCGCAAACTAAACGCGGCCAACAAAATGGATCTTTTTAATAACGAAATTGCGTTTCAACTCGCACGCACTCATTTAAATAATCAAGAGCGACTTACCCATTCCGAGCTGCACGAAGTAGCACTTCAATTGCTAATAGAAGGAACCTTACGCGTAAATAAAACCGGAACCAGCCTCTGTGCAACTCTCAAAAAACACGGTGCTGAAGAAGATGAAATTAGCGCTTTCGTTCGCATCTATCGTAGTGAGCGACTTCCTAAAATAAAAGGCTCTGCCGATCCAGCTTGCCGCCGCAACGGCGTGTGCAATTTTCGTCACCTAAACTAAGAAGATGTATCCACGATGGCACCATCGTGAATGGATTTCATGAGTGCTTGGCCCCACGAACGCATTAATTGCTTCTCGCCTGGCAGGCTTCCTGCAAAACCCCACTCGTTCGTAAAAATCAATTCACTCTAATGAGGAACGTAAAATGAAATTCTTAGTACTTGCTCTCTTGTTCGTCGGCTTCCAAGCCCAAGCTTCTAGCTACCGTTTAGACTCAGAACCACTTCGCACATGCGGCGGCTATGTAAGCCTAAACGAATCTAACGATGGCGCTTTGGCGCTTAAGTTCCGCAATACATATTGCGAGAACGTAACTATTAAAGACGCGTCGAACGGTCGCGTACTCGCTCAGTACAGCATGGCCAAAGGCGGCCGCACTATGCCGTTCACAGCTTCATACACTTTGAGCGCACGTATGCGTGGCGAACTCAGCCGCGATCTTCATCTTGATTTCATCGTTTCCGGTCACGGTGGTCGCGATAAGCTTACTGTCGTAATTCCTGGTCATCGTCATGGTGGCAACGGCGGTCAGCGCAACGGCGGAAACCAAAGCAAAATGACAACTGGCTTCGGTCGCACGAACAGCGGTAAATGCGCGTTCTACATCTTGGGCGAATTCCAGTCGCATGCATCTGAATATGAGTGCGTAATTCGCGGCAAATAGTCCTAAAAAGAAATTTGTAATCATAAAAGGCTCAGGTCAAGACGACTTGGGCCTTTTTCTTTTAGACAAACGTCCTGAACTCACGTCACAGCTCTGGTGTTTCCTGACAGCACCGCTCGGTCTCCCATAAACTTGGGATATGAATACAAAACATCTGTTCTCGTTCGCTGCCATTTCTTTTTTTATTAGCTCCATTGTCAGTTGCACAAGCACCCCCAAGCAAACTGACTTCGATCCGGAAAGCTTTGCGCGAGAACCGAGTGCTACAACTTCGGCAACTCCGTTTGACCGGTTCACGAATGCGATTGGTTTCAAAAACTATTACGCAAATCTTCACGCACATCATTACATGGAACACAAAGGTGGTGAGGAGCTGCAAAAATCAGGTCCATGCCCTCAAACGAAAGCCTTCCCGCAAGATGACGGACGTCCTTGTCGAGCGGATGCTAGCGGCCAAGCACAAATCGTAACTCCGCCGACCGATGATCGCCTTGATTACTTTAAGATGTATTGTGACTACGCTAAAGAAAAAGGTGGCCTTGATATCTTGATGATTACTCCGCATTCAAAAAGCGGTTTCGAATCTGACACAGACACGCGCCTTGAAGGCTTCGTTGAAAGACACAAGGCTCTGGCGTCAATTAACGAAAAGTACAAAGGCAAATTTCTTTGCGGCTTAGGTCAGGAATCAAGTTCAATTTCCTCTGGAAACCATGTGAATATTTTTGGTCACATGCCACTTGCAAACTCCAATGAGACAAAACCATTTTATTGGAAAGCTGGCGAGTTCACTCAACTTTACAGTGAAGTCAAACGCCGAAGCGACGCTGGCGAAAGAGTCATTTTGCAATTCAATCATCCTGATGTGATGAGTGACTTGTATTATGGACCGCTTACGCTTGAGGCGTCCGCTGATCCAAAGCAGATCAAGAGCTTCAAAAAGAAAATGAAGGAAGCACTCAACGATTACGGCCTCGACGATTACCAGCCAGTGATGTGCGCAGTTCCGAAAAACGCAGGCCGCGAAGTTTGCATGAAAGATCAAGCTTCATCGCCTGATCGCGTGACACCTGAAATGGTTTATCAAACCTTCCAAAATATAATTAAAGAAGGTGGCGACGCTTACAGTTTGATCGAGGTCACAGATACCACTGCAAAAGACGGCGATAAATCTTTAGGCGGCGCAACAACGAATGCCGGAGAGAATTTCTATTCGGTTCAATCACGTAACCCAAACACAAAGTCCACTCACCTATCCGAAGGATTACTGGCTTACATCTTTTTCTTAAAGATGGGCTTTAAGATTTCTCCGACAGCAAATCAAGATAATCACTTCATGAATCCAGGAAGTGCTCTTAAGTCACGTACTGGTGTCTTGAGCCGATCGCTAAGCGAGGATGATGTATTTGATGCGCTCAAAAATCGGCGCACTTATGCAACGGAAGATCAGAATGCAAAGCTAGTTGTCACGGCCCGTGGTCAAAACGGAAACGTAGTTATGGGCCAAGACGTTGAAGTCTCTAGCGATAAGCTAACGGTTTTTGTTGGCTACAGCGATTCAGACGAGCAAGATCCAGCGGATGTTCGCGTGTACTCGTACCACGAAGATGATCAGCTTGCTTTTGAACGTCGTCGTTCACTTGGAGCAGTTCGCACGATTCAGTTCAAACCAGAAGGCGCGACCCTTCCTGAGGGTGAAGCTGAACCGATCGACTTAAAAAACGGCGCACTCAATGGAAGAGTAAAAGCCATCCGTATCCCTGTGAAAAAGGGCCGAACCGTTGTATTCGTAGAGCTGACTCAAAAAGACCAAGATAAACTCTGGTCTGCACCATTCTTTATTAACGCAAAATAATTGATTTAAAGAAGCGGCCTCTCATTTGCTTTTCTAAGCTACATGAGATTGGCCGCTGTCCTATTTGCTCTATTTGCCATCCTATGCGCTCCACGTGTCTATGCCGTAGACATGTGCGCTGCCAATTTTGGCAATGGCGCGACTCCACGTGCGTCTACCCGTTCCATGCAGCACATTCTCGGTAATAGCCGATTGATGGATCGCCTACTCTCAACCAACGACGCTTACTGGAATGATGTCAGCGGGCAGATTACATCTCTAAAGCCAGGCGAAATGAAAGTCGTTAAGCTAAAAGACGACAAACGTTTTCTCGATTCAACGATCATTCACAACAAGCGCACAGGCGATGTTGAGTTGATCATTTTCATGTTCCGCGCCGACAACGTTAAGTACGGTGAGTCTCTTGGTCATCTATCACTCGAATTCCCGCGGCTCATTGCAACTTTTGCGGATGGAATTCAAATTTTAAAACAACATGGCATGCCAGTAGCAAATGTGCGCATAAAAGCAGATAAAGTCGTTAATCCGCAGCTTGCTGAATCTCTTCAATCGCTGGGTTTTCGAGAATCAAAGTTAAAGCAATGGTTGAGCAACTTGAGCAATGGCCTTGCGTCTGGGATTACTGCGCAAACCAACCGGTTAGACAAATCATTGCCTACCAAAACTCTTTTCCTTGATATTGAAATTCCAAATTAGCGTCTAAATTTATCGCCTAAAACTTAATGTCCCGAGCGAAGTGGCACGTATAGCCCTTTGTATTTTTTTGCAGATAATCCTGATGATAATCTTCGCCCTTATGCCACTTCACGAACTGTACTATTTGGGTCACGACAGGCTTTTTCCACGCGCCCGATTTATTCACTCGAGCGATGACCTTCTCGGCGGTATCCCGCTGCTGCTCGTTCATATAGAAAATCGCTGAGCGATACTGAACACCTTCATCATTGCCTTGTTTATTGGAAGTCGTCGGATCGTGGATTTTGAAAAAGAACAAGAGTAGTTCCTCATACGTCGTCTTTTTCGGATCGAACTCCACTCGTACAGATTCTGCGTGTCCTGAAGCTCCTGTTCGCACCACCTCATAGATTGCGTCCCCAACTGAACCGCCGCCGGTGTATCCCACTTCGGTTGCGATCACACCTTTATGCGAGCGCATGAGTTCTTCGACACCCCAAAAACATCCGCCTGCTACGATCGCAATTTCGGTTTTGATCTCAGGAGTGGGTTTTGATTTTTGATCCGCATATGAGTTTGCCGAAAGGATCAAAGTAGCGGCTAAAAAAATCTTTCTAATCATGGTCCAATTGTAAACCCAGAAAGCCTAAAAACATGCTGGCCTCAGGTCCAGTTAGGCC
Organism: Bdellovibrionales bacterium; assembly: GCA_031416685.1. Taxonomy (GTDB): domain Bacteria; phylum Bdellovibrionota; class Bdellovibrionia; order Bdellovibrionales; family JAMPXM01; genus JANOUF01. The sequence goes on along the minus strand of JANOUF010000350.1, from coordinate 5,354 downwards.
TATTTGTCACTGTCACTCCTTCAACTCACAGAGGTAAACTGATCTTGGAGGGCACTCTATGATTCGGCCTTTGTTCGTTCGCGTTTCAATTAAAACTTTTGTAATTGCAGCCATCTTAATAGCTGCGTTTGAAGCGGGTGCGGATCCCATTTGTGACCCATTTCGCGAAACTGAAGGCGATATCCGATTAGCAAATTGCGAGCGACTCGTTTTACAGAGCAAAACTAAGTCTGACAAGGTTCCCAGCCGCGCTGCCCTTCGCTACACAATCAACTACATGCTTAAAAACAACGGAAAATTAAAAGATCCAAGCTGCGCAACCAATGGCATCAATCCTTGGGATAAAGCGGCTGCTTTCAACAACAAAGAGAGCGTTGAAAAAGGCCTCGATAACGCTTGTTCATTCGTCATCAACGACCTCAATAAAAAATGGACTAAGCAGCCCGAGCCAAATCGCACGACTGCGTATTACGTCGACCTCTGTGAAACTGACAAAACTAAACTCGTTGAGACGTTCTACGTTAACGGCGCAAAACGTGCACCCGTCAACCCGTTCAACGACAAGCCGGATGTAGCTGGATTAGGCCGAAAAGGTTGGAACACAAATTCGCTTGCGGGCGCATTCATGCTCGATGGCCAGGTCAGCGGCGATTTTTTACCTATCCGTGAAGGCCCATACGCAAAAATTCGCGCTCGCAATATCGGGAAATTTCCACCGGGAGGAATTCCAGGAATTCGGTTGATTGGGTTGAACTCGAGCAACAACGATACAGAAACAAGCAAACCACTTCACGTCACGCCATTTAGAACAAGCCTTGGCTGTCTTGGGGTTAGCGAGAAGACAATTCCGATCATGGAGAAAATTGTTTCTCGTGAACGGTCTCTTCTAATGAATTATGCGGGCACGGATTCGGAAGAAAAGGGTTCGTGTGTAAATGATGGCGGAGACGCAGCAAGCGGGTCTGCAGCACACGAGTCGGATCACAAGACGACTTCACCGCCAAAGGCTGATTAATGAAATTTGCAATTATCACTTTTGTAACTCTGCAGTCCGTTCTTGTACTCGCCGACTCGCTTCCGAAAGAGCGGGTTGTGGTGGAAATTCCTGACACAGTAGGCACCATCCGGAAAATTCAAATCGATCTGACCGAGAACAAGGGAAAATGGCTAGCGAAGACAGTATCGCTCACTGACAAAGGTGAAAAGAAATCAGCCCAACTCCCCTGTATTAAGCTAGCAAGCGGTGAGTTCGATTGCGATCGCGATGATAATGGTGGCGGGTTTGTTTTGCAGCTAACTCCAAAACCGAAACTCACAGTCTCAATTTTTAGCGCTGACGATGAAGGCGAAGATCAAGTGTCAATGATCAAAGCGAAAAATGATGGTGCGCCATTGGTATTCGACGGCAAGAAAGCTACGATTTCTACTAAAGACGCGTTCTAATTCTTGTCTCGTTAATTTTTTTAAGTACTTACGACTTAACATGAGGAAGGACTTTAACCTCAAACCACTTGCCTGGGATTTTCATCGGGCGACCGTGCGCTTGCAAAACTTGAAAATCTTTTCCGTTCAAAATCCAAATTTTTGTTTTTAGTACATCTTTAGGCAGAACGTCCGCCATTGGATCGACTGCGATTAACAAAGTTGTTCCGTGCTTTGTGTGAGCGACGATATCGACCTCATCTTTATAAACAGTATCGCGGTACTGGGCGGCTTTGATGATCCGTGGTGATGGCGTGGTCATTGGCTCTGTACTCCTTCGCTGGCTTCTTATACATCATGACTCGCCGACACATAACTATTTTCAATCAAGCACATTAATTAATACGAATAGATTTATCCCCTGGTCGCGGCTATTCACACCCATCGCAGGGGGAAAGATGACAAAGCACATTGGTCTATTTTTAGCCGGAGCCGTCGCATTGACTGTAGCGAGTTCTGCGAATGCGCAAGAAGTTCAAAGTGTTTCTAAAAGCTATTCCTGGAGCAGCGGATCGGTTCAAAACAATTCCGGCTTTGACAAGATGGTCGCTCGTCACGTTGTTTATGCCCCGAGAAATGCAGCGGGCCTCCGGCTTCACTTCGAGAAATCAAGACTGGGCGCAAATGCAGTCGTTCGCATTTTGACCTCGTATGATCACCAAATCATCATCCTAGACGATAAAAAGATCGCAACTTTTAAGTTCAGCACACCCTATCTCAATGGTTCATCCGCGATTATCGAGCTTTGGCTGCGAAGTGGCTCTGCAAGTGCTGGCGTCTCGCTTCGTGGGATCGAGGCCATTCTCCCTGCTTCCCGTCCAATGAAAGAATCGATTTGTGGCACGACCGATGATCGAGTTGCTTCTGAAATTCCGCCAATCGCACGGATGATGGGAACTCTCTCCGATCCTGGCGGATGCACAGGTACTTTGATTAGCGAAAATTGTATGGTCTCAGCGGGTCACTGCGCGGGTGTATTGAATATTGCGCAATTTAACGTTCCGACTTCAAACGACGACGGTCGCATCAATCACCCTAAAGCTGAAGATCAATACGCGCTTGAAAAACTCTACGACTCTCAAGATCAAGGTGAAGGTGAGGATTGGTCCGTTTACCGATTAAAGCCTAACCCACTAACGGGAAAAACGGCAGGTAGCGTTCAAGGTGCATTTACGATTCGTACTGGCCCCACTCGCCCTGGCGATCGTATCCGCATATCTGGATATGGTGTCGACACTGGCAACAGCAATGCTTCTCAACAAACAAACACTGCAACCGTGAAAGCCATCGATGGAAGCGCTATCAAGCACGAAGTCGACACTGAGCCAGGAAATTCAGGCTCGACAATCATCAACGAAGAAACCAAAGAAATTGTCGGTATCCACACGCATGGCGGCTGCTCAAGTGGCGGCAACAGAGGCACACTCATCGTTGCACACGAACGATTCAAGCGTGCGATTGCGGCTTGTTTGGCTGATGAACGAACTGAACGCTTCGAAACTGGGAGAAACAGATGAATCGGTATATGTTGAAAATCGCGTTAGTACTCTGTGCGACTTCTGCGAATGCCGCCGAAGAAGCTCAACTTCCTCAGACAGTTTGGCGAACTGCTCGCGTTTTAAAAGTTGATGTACTCGAAAGTCTTCCCCCTGCCTACAACATTACCTATGTCGGTCGCTGTAACGATAAACAGGCGAAGGTAGTTAAAATTGCGACAGCATCAGAAACTATAATTGGCGTTGCTGTTGAAAGAGAGCGAAGCGCAAGCGGCTGTCGCGCCAACGAGCCTCGCGCGGCACTTGTAACACTACGAGAACCCGGAGAAACTTCTGATCCCTCAACGGTTCGCATCCTAAGATAGGCTGGCTCTAGAGCACTAACGTTCGTTAGACCAGCTATAAGAAAAATTGGTGCTTCCGAGAAGAACTCCTTTGGAAGCAGCTAGACCTTCGGTCGAGAACATCGTTTTTTGTCGTGTTTTGCGAGACGTACGACCACATTTTCCTCGTACGTTTTGGAGGAGCACCGAGTCGACTGCTATCCTGTGAGGAGCGGGAGGATTCCGCTACCGAACTCGTTTAACAGGATGTTAAATGCACCGAAGAAAATTTCTATTTGGAGCGGGAGCCTTAGCCACTTTGGCAACGACACCGGAACTTGCGCTTGCGCGGGATCCTGATGCAATCACTATTGCTCGCGCAAAAGGCTTAAGCATCCTCCAGGGTTTAACTACTGAAACGACGACGCAGTTAAGTGTCGACGTCCCGACTGAACTTCAAGTTGTTTACATCTTGGTTGATACTCAAACTGGAAAAGTGATTGAGCCGGCATCTGTAAAGCCTGTCGTCTTCAGAGATTCAGAAACGCGCGTTGATAAAGTCAAATTCGATTCGTTGTCGCTTGGGTCTCGTTACCAATTGTTGGTTAAAGAAAAAGGTCGCAAAAAAGGCATACTCGACGAGCGCTTTCTTTCCACCGTTGATCTCAACAAACCGAACGCGCGTATCGGCATGATGTCGTGTATGCACAATTTCGTTGGAGGCAAAGATGAGATTTGGAGTTCGGCAAGAAAAGCCAATCTCGACTATCTTCTTTTCATCGGCGATAATGTTTACGGCGACTTGTGGAAATTTAATGGCCCAAGCATGCTATGGTCACGCTACATCGATTCACGTGAAGATATCCCTTACTACCACTGGAAAGATCTAAAGCCAGTCATCGCGGTTTGGGATGATCACGACTACGGTAAAAATAATAGCGATGGAACCTACAAGCATAAAGCGTCGGCGCTTAAAATGTTTGAGACGTTCTTTGCGCAGGATCCGGTCGATGGAGTTTTGACTCGCGGACCAGGCGCTTCATCGTACTTCCGTGCGTTTTCTCAAAACTTTGTTTTCTTCGATGATCGTTACTTCAGAGGCTTTGCGAACCCAACTGGTGGGCCGAGCTTTTTAGGGATCGACCAGATTAACCACTTTACCTCGCTCGTTGGTGCTAGCAGCGCTCCGACTTGGATGCTGCAAGGTGCGCCGATGTTCGGAAGGCCCGAGAAGGGTTCAAGTTACCAGCAGCATTCGGCTGAAGAGCTTGAGTATTTCTGGAGCGTTGTTAAAGGTTGGAACTCCCCGCTTATTTTCGGCGGTGGTGACCTTCACTTCACCGAAGTTTCCAAAGTGCCGGCTACGTACTTGGGTTACGAAACCTTCGAAGTAATTTCGAGTTCGATGCATTCATTCACCAAAGATCATTTCTACGGAAATCCGAACCAGCATTTGGGCGGATCGCTAAAGCACAACTTCGTTATCTTAGAGCAACTTTCGGTTGGTGATCCTAGCTGGAAAGTCAGCTGTGTGACTGAGAAGAATATTGTGCCGTTTGAGAAGATTCTAGAAATCGGCTGAAGCTGACTTACTTCATTTCGCAATTTTAAAAATTCGGACTGTCTCACTAAGATCCATTATCGTTTAATTCCCTGTAGACCCAATGAACCTATGCCGATAAGTCTAGGTATGCGCTCACAGGCCGGTTTTTACTTAATTGAAGTGTCGTTTGCAATGGCTTGCACCCTCTTGGTGATATTGGGCGCATCAGTAATTACAACCCAATCAGTTAAGAACAAAATGCAAGCTGCTGGCAAACTCGATGGCATCCAGCTGAACTCTGAAATTAAAGATCTGATGTTCAGTATGGCCGATACCAATACAGGTTCAAGCACTTGTATAAGTCGCATGGGGCTTTCCGGATCATCGCCAGCATTTAATCCGGCTGCAGATTTTGATTTACCGTTGAGCAGTTTTCAAAATAGCAATGTTGCCGTTACAATTGATCGTCAGTATTTGACTGACGCCATTCAGTAAACAACCGAAGGAGTC
>JANOUF010000349.1:0-2254 GCA_031416685.1 Bdellovibrionales bacterium | reverse complement strand
CCAGAGCTGTTCTCGGTGGAGTTCATCTTGGAGATCGTAGCCATAAGCTAAGATGAACTGTCGTGCTTCTTCTTCGGAGGTGATATTGAGGCGCGGAATATCAAGCGCTGAGACGCCGCCAACGACGCAATCTAGAATCTGTTTTTCAAAGTTGAAACGTCTGTTCATGTATTTGCTCGGGGGCATTCGGGCCCCCTCTGATTAATTGCTCGGGGGCAAAGCCGTCGAGGCAATTAGAACCTGCGTTACGCTGCATTATCAACTGAATTGGGCGGACGTGGGGTCGCTCGGGTGATTTAGAAGGGGCTTCTTCGGCCCCTCTGGGAATTGAGATTAGTTACAAACCAATATGCTGCAAGTTGGAACTTGGAAGCCACCGATATCCGCGTTTGTCACAGGTGAACCGCCGTTGGCATTTTGGTAGTTATCGTACCAAATGTTGCCTGTCATCGTTGAGCCGTTGATGTTACCTACGATGTGCAAAACTCCGTAAGCATCGGACGCTTGAGCACGTAGAACGTTATTCTGGATATTGCCCGAGATGCCTTGAAGATAAACTGCCATTGGCGGAATCGTGTTTCCTTCAGCATCTTTTTGACCAGTGAAGCTGTCATAAACTGCAACAAGAATGTGGCCGTTTGATGAAAGCGTCGTGTTCATATAGTTATTGTTCGTTGGTTGAACCTGCGCACCGAATACAACACCTGTTGATTGATTTGGATCGCCGCTGACCTGACCAATGAATTCTTTTGGAATGCTTGCACCTAGGAAATCAGTAACTGCATTTTGGAAATCCGCGTTCGACCAGGTCGAGAAGCGTACGAGTGCGCCGTCGAGAACTCCACTTGAGTTCACTTGATCGCCTTGGATTCCGCCACTGCGTGAACCGCGCGCTTGATTGATTGGCGCTTTGCCCGATTGTTTTTTACCGCAACCAACGAGGGCTGTGCTTGCTACCATCAAAACTATCAACAACATTTTCATGACTAAACTCCTTGTCGACTTCTTGTATCGCAAGGAAAGTGCCGTGTTTGGCACGTCAGCGGCGCCTATATGCGAGATCGCGTCTCAAATTGAGACGATGACGAATCTTGTGACGTTCAGGGTACACAGGTGTCTAGAAAGAATGCATCCGGCTTGGAGGGGGATCCAATCCGGATGCTTTAAGAAAAAATGGAAAATCCGACCAGTCCTTACGGCGCATCACCTTAGGGGGGTATAAAAAGGCGCGGCCGGCTGGGGACTACTCGAATACGGTGAATATATCCAAGCCGTGTACCAAGACTCAGCTGGGTTTAAACGCAAAACCGCGTGATTGTGACGACCACGCGGAGAATTGGTTTCAAATTTGGTGACGCAGAAGCGCTACCAAAGTGGGAGGCGCACCGTTTGGTAGCGCGGGTGCGCTACGTCCAATTGGGTGTCTGCCAACGGCAGCGGGACCCACGAGGACGAGCCTGGCGCCTTTTAGTAGAAGGTGCGGTTGGCTTTGGCGAGGTTTTCGAGGGGCTGGGAGGGCTTGAAGCGGATGCCGTGTTGGGCGGCGTACTTGTGGAGAGTGTCGGCGATGTTTTGGGTGCCGATGCTGTCTGCATAGCGAAGCAGTCCGCCTCTGAATGGTGGGAAGCCGGTTCCCATTATCATTGCGAGGTCGCACTCCTCTGCCGAGTCCACGATCTTCTCATCGATAACTGCGAGTGCCGCCTCGTTGATCATCGTGAAGATTCCGCGCTCGATCACCTGACGAGAGGTCAGTTGGTTCTTCGGAGAACCAAGCCCAAGTTCAGCATAGATCGAGTTGTCGACTCCGATTTCTTTTCCGCGTTCGTCGTATTTATAGAACCCCTTGCCATTCTTGCGACCGAGTCGGCCAGTCGCACCGAACTTCGCGATTGAATTTGGAAGTTCGATTCGTGCGCCGAGTGATTCGCGGAAAATCTTTCCAACCTTCACGCAAACGTCGATGCCGACTTCGTCGATCAAACGAATTGGGCCCATTGGCATTCCGAATTCTTTAACATACGGCTTATCAATTTGTTCGATGCTCATGCCTTCTTCGAGAAGAAAAAGCGCCTCGAGCAAATATGGAACAAGCAGACGATTTACGAGAAAACCTGGTCCGTCTTTTACGACGACTGGGATTTTTCCCATTTTCTTTGAGAGATCAAAGATCGTAGCAACGGCAACGTCACTAGTCTCAGTTCCGCGGATGACTTCGACGAGCGGCATTTTATCAACCGGGTTGAAGAAGTGC
>JANOUF010000348.1:0-3913 GCA_031416685.1 Bdellovibrionales bacterium | reverse complement strand
CAAAATTTTATGAAGCTCTTCGAGAAGTGCTTGATCGCGAAGACCTGCTTTTACATGTTGGTAGAATTCTCGGCCGTAGTACGGAACCGGTCGGTCTGATTGATTTGCGTTGAAGAAATATCGTCGGGCTTCGGCAGCGTTGCTGTACAGAACGCTCGACAAAATAAATACTGAAAAGAAGAACCTAAGAAAAAAATTAGGAACTGTGGACGCGCGGAACGAAGAAAGCAATTTACCCCTCCAGAAACCCGATTTCCAAACCATGTCTTGTACCCAAGCTTTTTAGCCTTGTCGACATAGCTAAAGCAATCACAGATTTCGTTAATCTGCGGGTATTTGCAGCAGCGGAGTAAATTTTTTACGAGGGCGGAAGTCTAATTGTCGTTATCTTCGAATAGATCAGGATCGACTTCATTGGTATCAACTTCAAAGGCTTTCTCGGGGCTCTTTTTAGCGCTTTTGCCTATTGAGCCGCGGCTCAATCCAAATTCATACCGAAGCTGCATTCCGACGGTAAAACCGGAGGAATATCGTTCACCATCAAGTGCTTGTGATGCAAAAAACGAGGTTCCGAGATTGGGCGAGGCTTTCCAATCAACTGCGGCATCGATTTGCATGAGGGCAGGGCTGTAAGAGTAAAATCGCAAACTCCCTGAGTTCACACGCGTTGTAACTGTGTCGCGTGAGCTTTGTAAAACCTCGTCTTTTTTCAATGATTCAAAGCCACTAAGGCCTATGGACGCATCGAACTCTCCGAAGTTATAACCAACTCGATCCGACCACACGAGTAATCCAGATAATCCTTCATCGCGAAGTTTGTAGCCAAGAGTTGCGCCGATCCAAAATTTCCGCAGCAGTTTTTTCATCATCAGCCGGGGCAAAATATAATCAACGCCGTCGTTAGTTAATGCGCGAGGTGTTTGAGGATCAATCTTGTCAGTTGAAAAAGAGGCTTCGATCTCACCGAGAAGGATAAAGTTCGAACGGCGCCACACTGTTTTCGTAACGCCAAGATACAGTTCTGAGAGCGCGCTGTTTTCTCGCGTAATGCTTCCGGCTTTCGCGGCAGTTTGACTGACCGTCGCGCCGACATAGGCAGAGAGATCGCGAATAAAATTGTGCCTGAGTTGGGTGCGTAAGTTGAGATTTGAAAGCGAACTGCCGCTAGGAAGACTTACATAACTGCCGCGTTCCGCAAAGTTGGCGGATGTTGAGTAATACAACGTTGTGGCACGAAACTCCGAATAGCCTTTTTTCCACACTTGCGGAATTTCACCCGCTGCAGCCGCGACCGAAGAAGCGCCCAAAGAGACAACCAAAGAAACAACCAGTGCCGCAAAAAACGTGAAACGTCTCATGCGGACAAGCCTAGCATGGATAATTCGCTTGAGTATAGTCGTCCAACGTCGAAAGATGCTTCCATGTCACGCGATAAAGCACCATTGATTGTCATTTTCATGACCGTCTTCATCGATCTCGTTGGTTTCGGAATTATCCTTCCACTCAGCCCGTATCTTGCGCGTAAATTTTCCGCGACCCCATTTGAAATCGGATTGTTGATGTCGGTTTACTCGCTCCTGCAATTTTTCTTTTCTCCGTGGTGGGGGGGCTTAAGCGACAGAATCGGTCGACGACCGGTTATCCTGATCAGCCTCGCGGGAAGTTCTGCATCTTATCTTTTATTTGCGTTCGCAGATTCGTTGCCAATGCTTTTTGTCGCACGAGGCTTCGCAGGATTATTTGGCGGAAATATTTCAGCCGCACACGCATACATTGCGGATATCACAACTCCAGAAAATCGCACTAAAGGGATGGGACTTCTTGGTGCGGCCTTCGGTCTTGGTTTCGTGTTCGGTCCTCTCATCGGCGGAGTCTTAAGTGTTGTTGGCAACAACTTCGGAAGTGAGCCGCCGTTCGGCATGAGCTTCTCGGCACTCGGTGCTTCACTCATTTGCGCCGTTAATTTTTTAGTCGCGACTCGAGTGTTGAAAGAAAGTCTTCCGCCTGAATTACGAGGCAAACATGTCCGCAAGAAACGCTTTGAGCATCTAACCAGCCAAATCAAACGGCCCGTCGTTGGATCTTTGATTTGGGTATTTTTCCTGAGCGGACTTGCGATGGCGCAAATGGAGGCAATGCTTTTTCCGTTTATGCATGATCGTTTCGACTGGGATGTTCATCAAGCGAGTTACGGCTTTGCATATGTCGGCGTGTTGATGGTGATCACGCAAGGTTATTTCATTCGTAAATGGATGCCGCGTTTTGGTGAGCCAAAACTTTTGTTTGCTGGCTTGTTTATGTTCGCAGTCAGTCTATTTGGAATTCCATTTAGCAATAGCATCGCGGTGATGGCCGTGATGATGACATTGCTCGCTCTCGGCAACGGGCTTATGCGTCCACCGAACATGGGAATGATCAGTCTCCTGACTCCACCTGATCAACAAGGTGTTGCGCTCGGAGTGACGAACAGTCTGTCGAGCTTGGGTCGAATCATTGGACCACTGCTCGGTGGTTGGCTCTATGGATCATCGCAAGGCGCCCCATTTTTTTCTGCAAGCGCACTCGTCGTGTTCGCACTCATCGTTATTGGTATGCAGTTTTCAAAGCTTCCTAAATCGGGAAAGAATTCCCTGGACTAAGTAGAATCCACATCCTTGAAGGCCATCAAACTCAATCTATTGTCGATAGTGAGGCGTGCCGTTTGCTTAAGTGATTAGTCAATATGGGCTTCAAAGGGAAAATACCATTGAAACGGGTATGGCTGGTCGCGGTCTCAGGTTGGTTACTGGTTAGGTTATTGGGGTCCCTGTGGCCCGCGACGCAGCTTTCTTCTCCAACAATAGTTCAGGCAATGGTTGAGGCAAAACAGGTTCAAGTATCAGAACCGTTTGATCCTTACCTCGAACTCGATGCCATAACCGAAATCGAATCCATCAACGCAGGCAGCTTCCAGCCATGGACAAGCTCCGCCCTCTAAGCTAGTTTAAGACACGAATTTCAGGAGAGAATTTTCATGTCTAGCGAACTTTCGGACCGCTATAGCGCGGTCGATGTTGAAGGCCGAATTTATCAATGGTGGGAGAGTCAGGGCTTTTTCAAAGCTCAAGACGTTTCAACCAAGCCACCGTTTAGCATCATTATGCCTCCGCCGAATGTGACAGGCTCGCTTCACATGGGTCACGCGGTTGACCACACCATTCAAGACGTACTCACTCGCTGGAAAAGAATGTCGGGCTTCAATGCGCTTTGGCTTCCTGGAACAGATCACGCTGGTATCGCAACACAAATGGTTGTTGAACGTGAGTTGAAAAAAGAAGGCAAGAATCGCCGCGAGATGGGCCGCGAGAAATTTCTCGAGCGTGTTTGGGAATGGAAGCACCAATACGGCTCACGAATTTACGAACAAATGAAACGCATGGGCGATAGTTGCGATTGGGATCGCGCTGTCTTCACTCTGGACGAAGGCGTTTCAAAAGCAGTTCGCAAAGTGTTCGTCGATCTTTACAAAAAAGATTTAATCTACAAAGGGCAACGGCTCATCAATTGGTCGTGGCCTCTTGAAACAGCGATCTCGGATCTCGAAGTTGAACATCGAGAAACGAAAGGTTTGCTCTACTACATCGATTATCCTGTGGAAGGTTCAGATCAACTTCTAACGGTTGCAACGACTCGGCCTGAAACCATGCTGGGTGATACTGCAGTAGCCGTTCATCCGGAAGATGATCGTTATAAAAAGCTTATCGGCAAGAATGTTATTCTTCCTCTCGTAAAACGGAAGATTCCGATCATTGCTGATGAGTACGTTGATAAAGAATTCGGTTCGGGCGTTGTGAAAATCACGCCAGCGCACGATTTCAACGATTACCAAGTTGGACAGCGGCACAAACTTCCACTTATCAATTTGCTTGAGAAG
>JANOUF010000347.1:0-14077 GCA_031416685.1 Bdellovibrionales bacterium | reverse complement strand
AACATTCTGCAACAAGCAGCGGTGGGCGTGTTAGCGCAAGCTAACCAACAGCCTTACCAAGCTCTTAAGCTTCTCGGCTGATTTTTATAATCTAGTTTTGAATTGAAGTAATTGAATTGAACAGGCTGGAGTCCCGGGATCTTTCGGGGTCACGGGACTCTAGGCCAAAATTAAGTTCCGCTTGAACGACTCCTTTATCTTCTGGTCGCTTTTGTTTTTGCGACTTACGAGAGAAGTTCGGCCGACATGCATGCGAGTGAAATTTCGTGTGCATCTCTTAAATGAGGTTTTGAACAAACATCGGGAGTTGGAGAGAGCGGAGCAAAGCGAAAGTTTTGTTCTGTGATCAAGGCGCTCCCACTGTATTTGCATCAATGTCGGCATCTGGCAGCGGGCATGAATTTGTCTCCAATGAGTAGTAGCCCACAGACTTCTACTCTTAAGCCCACCCTGGGGAGTGATCCCCGGGGTTTTTTCTTTTTCGGGCACTCCCAAACAAGTACTGATGGAATTAAAGTGGAGAGTCCTCAAAAGGGGTACGCTTCGCATCTGCCACCGTGAAATGGTCGCTCCGCATCCTGCTTCGCTCTCGCGGAGTACCGCGACAAACATTTTTCGGAGCCCCCTTTAGAGGACTCTCCACTTTAATTCCATCAGCACTTGTTGGAACGTGTGACCGAATATGAAACAATCCCTCTATGGGGTTGGTGGAGTACAAAGAAAAAGTCAGGCAGCTTTCGGATCGCATTGTTGATGTGCAGAAGCCGATTCGCGTGTTGGATGCGGTGAAGTTTCGGCCGCAGTTGAAGGCGGAGTTTTTTGCAAGCAAGGGCAAAGAGTTGCCGAAGGCGGATCGTGAGTATTACGCCCGAGAGAATCCGTTGGGGTTTGATCCGAGGGCGAAGTCGACTGAGCTTGTTCAACTTGGTGTTGATATTCGGCGTGAGCTTGGGACGGAAGATGAACTCGGTGGGCTCATGTTCAAGATCGTGCAGGAGTATTTGCTCGTTGTCTCGATGCTCGAGAATCGCGGCACTCCGGATTTTTATAAATACGCCAAAGAACTTTATGGTTCGCCGAACGATCGCTTTCATGGATCGACGAGTACAATTCTCGATCAAGGCAAATTGCTAGAGGGAATTCTTTTTAGTCTCGAGGGAAAAGCACTCGGGAAGGAATACCCAAAGATAATTACGGCGCAAGAAGTTGTCGATGAACTTCGCGCACGATTTTCTCGCTCATTCTTGGCTGGTAAGATCGAAGTCGTTCTGTCCGACGGCATTGTGTCGGATGCGTCTGCTGGTGCGGATACGATCAAAATCAAAGAGAGTTCGATGTTTTCAACTAAGGACATCGACATTTTTGAAGTTCATGAGGGTTGGGTTCACGTTGCGACAACAGCTAACGGAAAAAGCCAGACGACCGCGAAGTTTCTATCAAAAGGTTCTCCGCGAGTCGTAGCAACGCAAGAAGGTCTTGCGATACTGATGGAGATTTTCACGTTCAGTACGTACCCCCTTCGGGCACGAAGTATTAATGATCGAATTCTAGCGATTGCAATGGTTGAAAGTGGCGCGGACTTCGTTGAAGTTTATCAAGCGCAACTCGAAAAAGGTTACACGGAAGTCGATTCGTATCGAAATACGATGCGCGTGTTTCGCGGTGGAGTGGTAACTGGTGGTGCGCCGTTTACGAAGGATATTTCTTACGGTCGGGGTTTCATTGAGAACTACAATTTCATTCGCACTGCGATACGCCACGGTCATCCGGAGATCATTCCCTATTTGTATACTGGCAAACTGAATATTGACGATGTGCCAATGCTCTATCGTTATACGAAAGAGGGCATCATAGATCCGCCGCAGTTGCTGCCACCGCATTTTCGGGATCTAAGCGGGCTTGCAGTATGGATGAGCTTTTCGAATTTCTTGAACACGGTAAATTTAAGCGCGGTGCAAGATCATTTCGGATCTTTGTTTAAACGATTCCTCTAGAATTATGAATACGCGCCAAAGACGAGACTCGGCGCGATCTCATCGCACGTTCTGATTAACTAAATCCAGCTGTTTGAAAAACCAATCGCGTTGCTTTTCGACGTTCGAGATCTGGTTGATCATTTCTTCAGTTGTTTGAACATTTCCAGTTATCGGAAGTTCGGGATCGTTTGCACAATAGGTGATCCATTCCGCCGTTGCCTCAGGATGAAACTGCACTCCCAAAATCTTCTCACCAATAACGAAACCTTGATTCTCACAAAAAGTATTCGTAGCGATTCGATCGGCTCTCGGCGGAAGTGCGAAGGTATCTTGGTGATATTGAAACGCCGTAAGCCGGCCGAAATTTTTTATTTCAACGTCATGCCAGCCAATTTCCCAATTTGTATGCTTTTTCACTGCTGCGCCGAGAGAACTCGCGATGAGCTGTGCGCCTAAACATAATCCGACGACCGATTTATCAAGTTCGGCACATTTTTTGATGAACGCTTTTTCTTGTTTCATCCAGAGAAATCTGTCGTCTTCATAGGCACCCATTGCGCCGCCACAGACTACGAGAAAGTCGACATCCTCGATTCGCGGAAGCGTTTCGTCTAAAAAAAACCGTGTCTGTGTCCACTCGAGGTTTCGGCTATTCAACCAGTCCATTGTCAGGCCAGAGTCGGTCTCGTCAGTATGCTGAAGGATGTGAACTTTCATGCGTTAATTAAGTACAAGATTAGTTTGAAACTGTCATCTGACTTACGTCCTGATTCGTTTGCTGGGCAGACGAACGCGTGTACACTGAAAGAATGAAAAAAATCGTGATTCTTTCAGGAGATACGAAGCTTCTGAAGGAGGCCGGGCAGTGGCTCAAGGAGCTCAACGAAGAAGTCGTGATCGACACGGTTTCCAACCTTGTTGTTTTTAACGAACGCTATTGCCAAGCTTTGCCAGCCGCCGAACCTGATGGCACCGAACCAAAACAAAACCCGATGGTTCGGATGGTTGTTGCCGATCTTGAACTTGTTACCGAGGATCCAATTGTTTGGATCAAGAAAACTCGCACCGCGATGATCGAGCAAGGTAATGCCGACATTCAGTTTCCAACTCGCTTCATGCTCATCGGCTATTCTGAGGGCGGTTTCAACGTCGACAAATTTCGTGATCCAGTCATCGACGATCTGATGCTGAAGCCTCTCGATAAATCTGTATTTTTGCAAAAGGGCGAACTCTACCTTTCTGATAAAAACGACGTTCGACCCTCTTTCCTGTTCAAACAAAAAACCGAGCAAATAATTGAGATGGGTAAAGATACCTTCATCGAATCTGTTTCTGAGTTTGGTTTCGCAATTCGGAACCCAGCACCTTTGACGTCTGGAGTGTTCGCAAAAGTTTACAGTGAAATTTTTGGGGTTGGCGATAAAGCGGCTGTCATCGGACGAGTGTATTCAGCGGAAAGACATCCATCTGAACAAGGTGCTTACGTTTGTTATCTTACGTTCTTCGGAATTCTTGCAGAGCAACTTGCATCGATTCGTAAACTGATTCGCCAGGATAAAACGGCGGCTTCCAAGCGCGAACGCCCGCCGATGCA
Organism: Bdellovibrionales bacterium; assembly: GCA_031416685.1. Taxonomy (GTDB): domain Bacteria; phylum Bdellovibrionota; class Bdellovibrionia; order Bdellovibrionales; family JAMPXM01; genus JANOUF01. The sequence continues at coordinate 10,507 of JANOUF010000347.1, read as the reverse complement.
GATGGATGCGCCTGTAAAAACTGTCGTGATAATCGACATCAACGCCGACACACGAGAAATTATTCGCGACTCACTAGAATCTAACTTTGCCAATATCAGCGTTGTTGGATTTCCTTCCTACAATGCCTTCGTAAAATATTTATTGAACAGAACTCCAGGAAACGGCTTAGCCGTGCCGACGGCCGAACCTCAAGAACCATCTCCCGCTGCCGAGAAAACTTTGGCGAATGATAAGCGGATCACCTTCATGGTGGATATGGCAAATGGCGAACTTATGTCAATGGATCCATCGCCTCGCGATTCCGTTTTAGTTCTCGGCGAAGAAGCGGGTGATCTGCGCACCCGGCCTGCGATGTGGATGAAAGTATTCGATGCCGCAAATAAGGAAACGATCGAGGAATTTCTCGTTTACCTGCGCTCGGGCCAATCGGGAAGTATTCTCGTGTCAGCAGACGCTCGTCACATTGGACGCGTCAATTTGCGCATCACGGGTCGAATTGAGCGTGCAGCAGATGCCGACGGAATTTCTGTTGCGGCATTGAAGCTTGAAGAATTGTCAGATGACGATTGGCAAGATCAGCATGCGTCCTCAACTACAGACTGTGATGTGGACGGTATCGATGCGATTTATCTTGATGGAAGTTTTCTTGGCGAGAATCCTGAATCAACGCTTGAAGGTTTGTTTCAAACCATGCGACGAGCGAACGTCATTCAGTCTCGCGAGGCTTTGTCGCTTACAATTTTTGGTGATGAACGATCGAAACTGAAGCCGGCCGATTTTCGATTGCGTATGGTTCACGATTTTCTCTATAAGCCGATTGATCGAAAAATGTTGATTGCAAAAGCAGCGGTCAATATTCGAGGCTTAATGCAAAAAACAGATGCGGTCGATCTTCATTATCGCCGTGCAAATCGCAAGGGTCGGGTAACTAAAGAAGTGCTGATGGGCGAACTTTCGGAGTTTGGTCTCCAAATCACGCATCCCACCCCATTACGTGAAGATACGTTTTTACGTTTTTTCAGCCCTATCTTTTTAGATACCACTGGGAACGGCCTATTGGGCCGCTGCCTTTTCAGTGAACGAGACGAGACTGACGGGCAATACAGATGTTTTTTCAATTTTTTTGGAGCTACGGATTCCCAATTGAAGCATATTCGCAATTGGATCCGCGGAGACTATGCCGCGAGAAAAGAAAAGAAGTCGGGCGGTTAAGGCAAAGCCGTTCACTGCATCTCCCTTGTGGCTTTCGCATTGCTATTTTCTCCCCTTCCTGCGATAAAACCGCCAACCCATTTCAAAGCTAAACGCATGCGTAAAAGGCTTAAAACTATGGTCAATGAAACACTCTCCATCCGCCAATGGGATTGGGACAAGGTTGGTATTAGCCTGTCTACAGTTTGTGTTGTTCATTGCGTTTTGACTCCATTAGCGTTTTTGATTTTACCTGCGATTGGTTATGCGGCCGGCGAACACACCCACGGCTTTCACTGGTTCATGCTGACGTTGTTGTTACCAGTGGCATTGATTGCGTTCTATCGCGGCTGGCGCCACCACCAAAGACCACTTCCATTGGTTTTGGGAGTGACTGGCGTAGCGTTGGTGTTGAGTGCGGTTTTGTTTTTTGACGTTCATGATTATCTCGCGCAGCACTTTGCGGTGAACATTGCTGGAAGTGCGTTCTTGTTATTTGGACATATTCAAAATCGCAGGTGTCACTCGCAATGCCAGCACAAACATTAAAGTCTGAAGTTTTCTATCAAATCGTTCCGGCGCAATCGAAAGCATTAGGGAAAGTTTTTTTTGGAGTCGTATGGGATGCCGACGGCTGGCGTTCTTTGATTTTTCCTGAAGTCAGTAAGAATAACGTTTTGAAGAGAACGCGCGCGCGTTTTCCGAACGCGTTGCTAGGTAAGCCATCATTGAAAGTGAAGCAAGAAATTGCTTTGGTTCAAAAATATTTGCGTGGGGAAAAAGCGAATCTCCGTTTAATCCGTCTCTCGATGTCTTCGCTCCCGCCGTTTCATGCGCGCGTATATCAAGCGGCTCGCGAATTGAATTCTGGAAAAACTTGTTCTTACGTTGAGCTTGCAACGGCAGCGGGACAGCCTCTTGGCGCTCGTGCTGTCGGTCAAGCGATGGCGAAAAATCCATTTCCATTAATCGTGCCTTGCCATCGTGTTCTTGCTTCGCAAAATAAAATCGGAGGCTTCACGGCTCCAGGCGGATTAAAGAGCAAACAAAAACTTCTCGACATGGAAGGCTATCAAGCGCCGTCGCCTTTGAAGTTCCCTGCTGGTCGTCCCGAAAAATCGTTGGCGGCGAAATGTAAGAAGATCGCAAAGCTCATTTCGACTCACGGCGAGTTCAAAAAACTTAAGGCTCGTGAGGGCAACGTTTATTCTGCTTTGTTTCGATCAATTTTGTTCCAGCAACTCAATGGTCGTGCGGCGACAACGATCATGAATCGCGTGAAAGATATTTTTGACGGGAAAATTCCAACACCAGAAAAACTTTTAGCGACGAAGATGGGTCACCTACGTTCGGCGGGCGTATCAGCAAACAAAGAACTTGCGATGCGCGACCTTGCGCAGAAAGCGCTAGACGGTTTGATTCCGGCCGATGATGAGTTGAAGAAAATGTCGGATGAGGAAATCATCGAACGTCTAACGCAAGTCCGTGGCATTGGTCGTTGGACCGTGGAAATGATTTTGATTTTCCATCTCGGTCGTCCCGATGTGTGGCCCGTCGATGATTTTGCGATTCGTACAGCTGCCGGTCGATTGTTCGGGATGCATGGCCACCCGAAACCAAAAGAGATTTTACGACTAGCCGATCATTGGCGTCCGTATCGCAGCGTTGCTTCGTGGTACCTCTGGCGTAGTCTTGACCAAGAATAGGCCTCAAAAAAAGGCCGACCAAAAAATTGTTCAAGAGTGCACACAAACTAAAACTGATAACGAGCCTTTTAACGAGCGTTTTGGGTACAACCGAGGCAGTAGCGCCCAATTGTCCGTTTTTAGGGGGATCCATTCATGGAACGTCAGCGTATGAACGAAAAATATATTCGCCAACAATTTGAAACGTATTGGTCACGCTTTGAGCGCAAAATTCCGGCTGGGTTAACGGCGTTTATGAAAACGATCGAAGTAGCGGCTCGCGACTTTTTAGAGGGCTACGAAAAGGGCGCACGTCGTCGTCCTCATAAAAAGTCCCGCCGCACCCGCAAACCCGCTGCCCACTAAGCCACACTGTAGCTACCAAGCGGTGCGCCGCCCAGTTTGGTAGTGCACGAGCGTTAAGTATTGGATTCGTGATTCCAATTCTGCGAAATTACGCGCTGCTGCTACCAAAGTGGGCGGCGCACCTTTTCGCAGAGTGCTGTTTGTGTGGGCATTAGAGTTCTTGCTCTTGATTGTCTCCGGCCTGACTGATTGAGTTCGGTCAGGGGGGCATCTATGAAGAAATCAGCACGGACAATGGCTCGCGCGGGCTCTATTGAAGTCATCGCAGGTAGCATGTTTAGTGGCAAAACTGAGGAGCTAATGAGGCTCATCAAGCGAGCGCAACTCGCGCGCCGGCCCATCCAAGTTTTCAAACCAAAAATTGACGATCGATACAGTAAAGACCAAGTCGCCAGCCACGATAAGAACATGACGCCGGCAACGGCAATTCAAAAATCCATCGAAATTTACGAGCACCTTTTGCCATCAACCGAAGTTGTCGCCATCGACGAAGGGCAATTCTTCGATGAAGAAATCGTCGATGTTTGTAACGAACTCGCTGATCGCGGACTTCGCGTACTCGTTGCGGGCCTTGATACGAACTATAAAGGCGAGCCGTTTCACCCAATGCCGTCGCTCATGGCAATCGCCGAAGTGGTTCATAAACTTCGTGCGGTTTGCGTTGTTTGCGGTGAAGCCGCGCTTCGAACGCAGCGATTGGTTGAGGATAAGAGCGAAGTGTTAGTAGGCGACTGTATGAGTTACGAACCACGCTGCCGCACTTGCTTTGAGGCGCCAGATCTGTCACCTAGTATCTCATTCACTTTTTCGAACAAGTCGACGGGAGCTACCGATGAACTTTCGGTTGAACCAGCTAGAGCACAAATACGGTCCTAATGTTCATATTCTGACTGAGCCAGTCTTACAGACCTGGCTTGCGCGGCTGTCGTCTCCGCAAACGATGCAGCCGCAAATCAACAAACTCGTCGAACTCCTCTATGAAAGCTTAGTACGCATCGCCGTGAACAATGAGTTCGCAGGCACGCAAGTGCGTATGCCGACGAGAATGACGGCAATGCACCCCGAATCGCCCTTCGTAGGCGAAATCCTCGATGAGCAGCAGCGCGCGGTTAGCGTAAACCTCGCACGTGCGGGCACGTGGCCAAGTCACATCTGCTATACGCATCTGAACTACATTCTTCATCCAGGTAATGTACGCCAAGATCATATTTCGGCGTCACGCCTGACCAATAACGCTCAGGAAGTTACCGGTACACAAATCGGTGGAGCGAAGATCGGGGGAGACGTAAAAGACGCAATTGTCATGTTTCCCGACCCAATGGGTGCTACCGGCAACACTTTGGTCTCGGTCGTCGACCACTACAAAAACGAAGTAGCGGGCCCAGCAAAGAAATATCTGGCTCTGCACTTGATCGTCACACCTGAGTACATTAAAAATGTTCACACGGCGCATCCCGATCTCATCGTTTATGCAATTCGCCTTGATCGCGGTCTTTCAACCGAAAGAGCACTGAAGAGTGTTCCTGGAACTTATCCCGGTGAAGAACGCGGCCTGAACGAAAAGCAGTACATCGTACCGGGCGCTGGTGGTCTCGGTGAGATCATGAACAACTCATTCGTGTGAAGGACAAGCAAATGTCAGGACTGACTACGAGCAAATTAATCGACGAAAAGAAAATCATGTCTCGCGTAAAAGAGATGGGTGAGGAAATTACCAAGATCGCGCGCAAAGAGGACATGGTTTTAGTCAGCGTTCTGAAAGGCTCGTTCATGTTCTTCGCGGATCTCGTTCGTCACATTGATGCCGATGTGAGAATCGAATTTCTTGGCTGCGCGAGCTACGGCAACTCTATGAAATCTTCTGGTGAAGTAAAGCTCACGATGGATCTTACGACTTCGGTTGAAGGAAAGACCGTCATGCTCATCGAAGATATCGTCGATACAGGGCTCACGATGGATTACTTGATGAAGTCGCTCGAGGCACGTAACCCTAAAAAAGTTATGTCGTGCGCCCTACTGCTTAAGCCCGATGCTTTGAAAACGAAAATCAAATTAGATTACGTAGGCTTTGAAATCGGAAACGAGTTCGTTGTTGGCTACGGTCTTGATTACCAAGGCTACTACCGTAATCTTCCTTACATCGCTCAAGTCGATAATTTAAATTAATGGTCAGCTAATGGTCATCCGATAATGGTAGTCCGAAAACTCGCCGTCAGCGAAACGCCACAGCTCCTCGCATTTTTGCGTGAAGCGCAGGAGTGGCTCAAGGCGCAAGGCATTGAGCAATGGACGCATCCGTTTAATGACGATGTCATTCTTGATTCCGTTGTGCGCGGGGAAGTTTTCGTTTTCATCAAAACAGGAAAGATCAAAGCAAGTGTGACGCTTCTTCCATTGAAAGATCCATATTGGGGAGAGGTGATTGGAACTGCTTTGTATTTGCATCGCTTGATTGTGCCACGCTCGCAAACGGGACGTGGATACGGCGAGCAACTTCTAAAATGGGCTGAGAATTATACGCGCGATCTAGGCATGCAGAATTTGCGTTTGGATTGTATGGCCGCAAACAACAAACTTCGCGAATACTACCGTGCGCGTGGCTACGACGCTAAAGGCGTTGGGAGCGATAATAATCGCGAGTATGCACTTTTTGAAAAACGGTTGAAATAATTACGGCAAAAACATGTCAGCCGCTACTGCGTCTTCGTGAACGCCATTCCAGTAATCGAGATATGACTTAAAGAGCGACTCGCTCTGAACCTGCGCAAGCAGTTCGTCGTTCCACTTAAGCGAGTTGCCGTTTAAGTTGTGTGATCCCGCGAGCACGACGCTTTTTGCTGTTGCTGAGCCGTCGATACTTGCCTTTACTAAAACGATTTTTGAGTGAACGGAACTAAAGTTTTCTCCATCGGGAACTTCATATTTCAAAACACCCATTAAGCCTGACAGTATGGCCTTTACTTTTTTTCCTGGAGAATCGTGCTCCGGCTCGTGTCGACCTATAACTGAGACATCGCACCCTTGGTGCGCCAACTCAAAAAGTTGTTCAGCAATTTTTTTTCGGTGGTCAGTGAAGCGGGATTGAAGCACGCGAACGATTGATCCGGGTAGCTGGCAGCTAACTCTCTTCAGTAACTCTAAGACAGGATCGTTTTTAAAATTTGGGAACGTATAGATTTGCGCGGCGTCGCCCTTTAGCACCAAAGGAACTTTCTGAGTTCTATTCCGAAGTCCGCGCCAATAAAGAAGGGCTTGGTCGTAAAGTTTCGGGTCATCCGAAAGAGTGAGCAGGTCGTTATAATTTTTCAATTGCGAGTCGGACCAGTTTGCTGATGACACAGAAACAACATTTTTTTGTCCGTTGGTAAGTTCTGAGAGCATGATCAGTTTATTGTGATTGTTTTGAAATCCTCGGCACGAGTTCCCTACAAGGAGAGTCTTGCAAAACTTCACACACTCTTTTGTCGTACAAGAAAGTTTTGGAAGTCCGAGAGGCTCGTAGCCATTCATCAGCGCATGAATGGCCGTGCCCGATTTTTTTCCGTCTTTTTTGAGATCGCCATCAAACATGGCGCCAACTTTGACGCCGCGTTTGCTTGCCTGGAGAAGTGCGATTGCGATAGGTAAGCGATCGAAACCGTAGATTGCGAGATGAATGTTTGAGCCTGGCTTTGCAAGCAAAATGAGATCGATAAGTTTGTCTTCAATCGTGGTAGTTAAGTTGCCCGAGAAGCCCGGCTGATTAAATGTAGCTTCGTAAGACTGTGCGTAAGTTGCGCTTGAAAACGTGATCACCGCGAGAAGGACAAAACCTAAAATCGCACGCATAGAATCTCCAGGGGAATGCACGAGTCAGTAAATGCTCTGGCCGAATGCTCTAAACAGCCCTAATTATGCCAGTCAGAGGAAAAGTATCGAATTACGTCGGGACATATAGGACGTTTTCTAGGCTTCAATATGGTTTTGACTTAGCGTCGACGTCGACGAAAGCGCTTTTTGCGCGCCGCTTGCTCGACCTTTCCTTGCTCAGTCAGAGTGTCGTTAATGAGAGTGTCAGAGTCCTTAGACGTTAGGCCCATGAGCTGCTGAAGATCTTTCTCATCATCCTCTAAGCGTTCGAGCGCTTGCCATGAGAGATAAAATCCACAGCGGGGTATGTACTGAGGGAGAAGTGGACGAGAAGAAAAGAAATTTCGATTTGTTCGCTCTTGATTTGGCAGCTGGTCTGCAAGATCGCCGCTGTAGCTGACGAGATTTTCTTTACACTTTAGAAAATCATCTTCTTTGAGCGCTACAACTTGTCGAGGCAATAGTTTCGGCAAGAGGCGAGTTGTCGCAAGAACTGCTAAACCTTCGCGCCACGCAACGCCTGTACCAGTTGCGAAAAGCCGTCGTGATTCTTCCGGGCCAATTCGGCGCATGTGCACACCATGAAAACCTTCGTGGTAGGCGAGTAACTGCAAATCGTTTTCACTGCCTAAATTTGAGAATGCAATGTTGACGGCCAATACGGGTTCATCTCTAAGAAGAAATCCTTTTCCATTAAAAGGATGGAAGAAAATCACCTCGTAAACGGTAAGTGGCTTTGTTTCATTCAGTGCTTTTAAAAGTTCGGCTAAAGAGGATTGAAAACTTTTAGAAACGCGCGCGCGATTATTTTGGATGCGTTTTTTTAATTCGTCCAAATCATATTCCTCGAGCTGAGCTCGAAGTTGTTTTTCAAATGTATCGCGTTGCTCAGTAGCGTTAAAGAGTGCCAGATAAAAAGTTCGGTTCGATTCGTAGTGCTTCCACCATACGGCTTTATCTCCGCTCGATATTGCTTCAATTTCTTTTTCTGATAACGGTGAAAATGGAGACTGCGATGTTTGCTGGAGTTTCGTTGTTGTTGTGCACGAAGCTGTCAAAGTGAGAAGAAGAGTGAGTAGAATTCGCACCAGAATTATTTTCCCTCGATCAAAATTACGAAATCAGTTGTGCTTTTTTGGAATGCGCCCGAGTTCAGCACACGAAGCACGCCCGCTTGATTGTACGCGGCCTTTTCTTCCTCGCTAAGCTCTCGCCGAGGGAGCATTCCGCTCATGTAGGCGCCGCCATCTTTTGGAATGATCCAAGTTTCCTGGAACGCGCGTTCACCAAGGCTGCCGCCTGCTTCTTTCACAACGCGCATCACTTCAGCTTGAACAGTAAGGCCGCTGTCATCATAGCTGATCGGTGTGAGTTGGACGGTCACTCCGATGTTTGCGCCGCTTGCTTCATCTCGAACGCCTTTAAATAAAACAATCGGTTGATTGAGTCGCACTGGATATGTCGCGCCACTATCGAGCACGCGCATCCCGCGACCGTAGCTCGACATTCGAGAAGAAAGATCAGTCACGACGCCCGCGTTGTAGGTATCGTATGAAGTTAAATTTCTCGTGTTGTTGATCAAGTCGTTGATGACCATGCGCTGAACCTCAAGGAATTGAAGTTTCAAACTACGCACCTGTGTTGTTTGTGCGCGAGAAGGTTCGCCCAAAAGATCTTCGGCTGCACGATTCAATCCTTGAGCACCAGGAGGATAATTGGGTGTCGCATTTGGATTTGCTGAACCAGCGGCTGGGTTGTTGGCAGCTTGATCGGTGAATCCAGCAGTAGGAGGAGGATTTCCCTGTTGAGCTGCAGGTCTTGCAATCGCAACAGAATCTCCAGGTGGCGGTGGAGCTGCGGTCTGTGCCGATTGAGTAGTTGTCACTTGGCTCGCAACCGCTTCAATTTCCGCCATTCTTTGTTCGAGAGTTTTATTCGAACGACCTTTTATGATCATGTAAACCGAGACGAGTAAAAGTCCCAGTAAAGCGACCTGAAAAATCCAACTGCCGATGAGCTTTTGGGAGAGCGGTTTCTCGGCCGGCTTAAACGCAAGCATGTCCACGCCGCACTTAGCGCAATACTGATCCTTGGGTTGTGTGAACCCACAACGTGGGCAGCTCAGCATCATCAGCGAAATTCCCGCAACGCGGAACACTATGGTCTAGGTCCGCGGAATTGTTCATATAAATAAAGTGTACCTGAAGAGCTGAAAGAGTCCTAAAAAGAAATATGGGACTTGACGCGAATGCGCCTGGACCTTAGAGTGGAATCAGGTGGAAGAAAGTGGTGAAAAGTGGGTCAGAGTGATCTGGCACGTTTTACGCTAATTCTTCGCTCTCAAAAGTCCAAGGATGGACTTTTGCTCTTAACCCGGAACGGGGCAGGATGAACCCAAGTTTTCGCGGACGTTTCGATCTTAAATTGGATCCGAAGGGACGATTGTCTCTGCCGCCGGCTTTTCGCGCGGCACTTCCTAATTCATCCGCACAAATCGTCATCACAAATTCTCGTTATCAAAATCTTTCATGCTTGCATGTCTACTCACTCGCGCAGTGGCAGGAGCTTGAACGCAAAATTGGGAAACTTTCATCCCTCGATCTGAATGTGCAAGCGTTCCAGCGGTTCTATCTTTCTGGCGGACAAGTGATCGAAGTTGATGCGCAAAACAGGATCTTAATCCCGCAAAGCTTACGCCGCTTTGCTGCTCTCGATTCTCATGCCATCGTAGTGGGTATAGGTGAGAAGTTTGAAATTTGGTCGGAGCAAAGTTGGAGCGGAATATTCACCAATTTGACTGAAAGTTTTGAAGCAACGATGAGTGCCGTAGCGGATTTGCAACGGCAGAACTCCGAAGATGGTGAATGATGGAGAATCAAGCGCACATTCCAGTCTTCTTGAGAGAAGTTTTGGATGCGTTTGGTGAAGATCGTGCCGATGCAAAGACTTACCTCGACGGTACTTTCGGTCGAGGCGGGCACGCCAAAGCGGTACTCGAGCGCTTTCCCTCAGTCGCATTGTGGGCGTTCGATCAAGATGAAGAAGCGATTCAGCACGGTAAAATCGCGTTTTCAAGAGAAGCTTCGGAAGGGCGGGCGCATTTTGTTCATGCAAACTATGCTGACATCGAGACGATCGAGAAGAGCGACATCAATTTTCCAAAGGCGTTTGATTTAGTGCTTTTAGATCTTGGAGTGAGTTCTCCACAATTGGACGAAGCGAATCGTGGATTTAGTTTTTATCATGACGGACCATTGGATATGCGTATGGACCGTCGCGCGGATCTTAACGCTGCTGAAGTCGTGAACTCTTGGAGTGAACAAGATCTCGCAAGGATCTTTATCGAACTTGGCGAGATCACTCGTCCATTTCGAGTTGTACGGGCGATTGTTCACGACCGAAAAGAGAAACCGTT